>JAKFCK010000024.1:0-11825 GCA_036676685.1 Chitinophagaceae bacterium
CTCTGGGATGAATCAAAAGCAGCATCCATGGAAGGGGATGAAGTAGCATTATTGATATATCGCTCCAATTTATTAGGCGCTGATCTCCGGCTCACAAATTACGGGGGTGGCAACACTTCCTGCAAGGCCATGGCTAAAAATCCTTTAACAGGAGAGGAAACTGAAGTGATGTGGGTGAAGGGTAGCGGTGGTGATATTGGCACACTGAAAAAAAGCGGCCTTGCTGCATTATATGTTGACAGGTTGCGTAGCCTGAAAAATGTTTACCGGGGACTCGAACATGAAGATGAAATGGTGGAATTGTTTAATCATTGCATATATGACCTGGCATCCAAAGCGCCTTCAATAGATACAGCTTTACACGGTTTCTTACCGTTTAAACATATTGACCATCTTCACCCCGACGCGGCCATTGCTATCGCTGCTGCAAAGGACGGAAAAAAAATCACGCAGGAATTATTTGGCGGCACTATCGGGTGGGTGGAATGGCAGAAGCCTGGTTTTGATCTTGGCCTGCAGTTAAAAGAATGCCTGGATGAAAACCCGGGTATCCGCGGCATCATGCTCGGGTCCCACGGTTTATTCACCTGGGGAGATACGGCTTATGAGAGTTATGTAAATACCCTGGAAGTGATCGAGCGTTGTGCAGATTACCTTAATGACAATTATGGTAAAAAAGGACCTGTGTTTGGGGGAGCTAAAATTTCTTCTTTGCCAAAAGAACAAAGACTACAGCAGGCTGCCGCACTGGCACCGGTATTGCGCGGTTTCTGTTCTTCACAAACAAAAATGATCGGGCATTTTACCGATGATGACAGGGCATTGGAGTTTATCAATTCAAATGACCTCGATAGGTTGGCACCTTTGGGAACAAGTTGCCCAGACCATTTTCTTCGCACCAAGATCAGCCCGCTTGTGCTGCCATTAACCGCAGGCGAGGATTTAACGGATGTTGCGGCTATTAAGGAAAAGCTGGCACCGGAGTTTGAAGCATACCGTAAAATGTATGAAGAATATTACAACACCTGCAAACATCCCAACAGCCCTGCGATCCGTGATGCGAATCCCGTGGTGATCCTGTATCCTGGCGTAGGAATGTTCACTTTTGCGAAAGATAAACAAACAGCAAGAGTTGCTGCAGAATTTTATATCAATGCCATTAATGTAATGAAAGGGGCGGAAGCAATTTCTGAATACACTTCATTACCAAGGCAGGAAGCATTTAATATTGAATACTGGTTGCTGGAGGAAGCAAAACTTTCCCGCATGCCAAAACCAAAAGCACTCAGTGGAAGAATAGCACTGGTTACAGGAAGTGCAGGCGGTATTGGAAAAGCAATCGCCAAAAAATTTGCTGAAGAAGGTGCTTGTGTGATCATCAATGATATCAACGAAGAGAGGTTACAGGCCGCAACGGAAGAGTTTCAGAAAACATTTGGAAAAGACAATGCCGCAGCAGTGAAACTGGATGTGACCAATAAAGAAACCATCACCAAAGCGATGGACAGCGCAGCGCTTGCTTTTGGTGGAGTAGACATCATTGTTAATAACGCCGGTATCAGTACTTCCAAATCAATTGCTGATCACAGCATCGAGGATTGGGACAGGTTGTATGATATCCTGGTAAAGGGACAGTTCCTCGTTTCCCAGGCGGGCATTGCAGTAATGCAAAAACAAAATATCGGCGGGGATATTATCAATATCGTTTCTAAGAACGCGGTGGTAGCCGGGCCAAACAATGCAGGTTATGGTTCTGCAAAGGCAGCGCAGGCACATCTTACCAGGTTAATGGCTGCAGAATTGGGTACAGACAAGATACGCGTAAATACCGTGAATCCTGATGCCGTAATTGCAGACAGCAATATCTGGGCAGGTGGCTGGGCAGAAGGCCGCGCAAAAGCGTACGGCATTACCGTAGAAGAATTACCGGCTTATTATGCGAAACGCACTTTACTGAATGAAACAATATTGCCTGAAGATATCGCTAATGCATGTTTCGCATTTGCAGGGGGATTACTGAATAAGTCAACCGGTAATGTGCTCAATGTGGATGGCGGTGTAGCAATGGCATTTTTACGTTAGTTTTTATATGGCAATAAGCAATCTAAAAAGGTTGATGATTTTCTAATCTGTCAACCTTGTTTTTTTTCATTTTTTTTAAGCAGTTGTACATGGCGAGAGTAGCATTTAAAATGCAGTTGTTTGCAGACCAAAAAGAAGAATATAAAAAAAGACATAAAACTATCTGGCCAGACCTGGTAAACTTATTGAAAGAAACCGGAATCAGCGAATACTCCATTTTTTTGGACGAAACCACCAATAGTCTTTTCGGGGTATTGCAAATAGAAGATGCCACCTGGCTTGACAACCTGCCTGCCCACCCTGTAATGCAAAAATGGTGGGCCTATATGGGGGACATTATGGAAAGTAATCCGGATAATTCACCCGTAAGTATCCCTTTGGAAGAAGTTTTTTATTTACCTTAAACAAAATTGGGGCGATGATATAGCTATCGGCCCGGTAATATAAAGCCATACACATGTTACTAGATAAACAACTGATTGCTGACGCCAACAAATCCCTGCTGGCTACCCATGAGCGTAAATTTAATTTTATCGCTGAAGATATCCCTGGTGTTGAAAATATCATTCAAAAATTGACAGATTTCCAGGTAGCCATTCCAAGCTGGGCGCTGGGTACGGGTGGTACCAGGTTCGGCCGTTTCCCGGGGGCAGGTGAACCGGGAAGCCTGGAAGAGAAAATTGAAGACGTAGGATTACTGCACGCTTTGAATAATTCAAGCGGTGCGATATCACTCCACATACCATGGGATATCCCATCAGATGCAAATGCCATTAAATCACTGGCGTCCCAACACGGTTTAGCGTTCGATGCCGTAAATTCCAACACTTTTCAGAACCAGCCGGGCCAGGAGCAAAGTTATAAGTTCGGTTCACTACAGCATGTAGATAAAGCGGTTCGCAAACAAGCTATACAACATAATATTGATGTGATCAAACATGGTGTTGATATAGGTTCAAAATCGCTCACGGTTTGGTTGGCCGACGGAAGTTGTTTCCCCGGGCAGTTGAATTTCAGGAAATCCTTTGAGAATACGCTCGAAAGTTTGCGCGAGATCTATGCAGCCTTACCCGCCGATTGGAAAATGTTTGTTGAGTACAAAGCTTACGAGCCGAACTTTTATTCCATGGCTGTAGGAGACTGGGGCCAATCCCTGTTGTATACAAATAAACTCGGGGACAAAGCTTATACTTTAGTTGACCTTGGGCATCATTTGCCCAACGCAAATATTGAACAGATCGTTTCTTTATTATTAATGGAAGGTAAACTCGGCGGTTTCCATTTCAATGACAGCAAATATGGAGACGATGACCTTACAGTAGGCAGCATGAAACCTTACCAGTTGTTTTTAATCTTCAATGAACTGGTTGAAGGGATGGATGCAAAAGGAATGAACCATGCAACGGACCTGGGTTGGATGATCGATGCAAGCCATAATGTAAAGGATCCGCTGGAGGACCTTTTGCAATCTGTAGAAGCTATCATGATCGCATATACGCACGCATTGCTGGCAGACAGGAAAAAACTAAACGAAGCACAACAAAACAACGATGTCGTAGCTGCACAGGAAGTGCTGCAAAATACTTTCCGCACAGATGTTCGTGCCATTGTTGCTGAAGCAAGACTGAGAGCTGGTGCTGCTATAGATCCCGTTTCATTTTTCCGCAGCAGCAAGATCAGGCAGCAGCTGGTGAAAGAAAGGGGAGTGAGTACGGTGGCTACGGGGTTGTAGGGGTAAGTTGTGAGTGGTGAGTGGTGAGTAGTTGCAAATGGGAAGGATATGGTTTATATTTATTTATATACATCATTTGTACCTATAAATACTATACTATGTTCTTACAATTAGCGCACACCAGACTAAATGTATATCAGATTTCACAAGATTTAGCTCTTGAATGTTACAGGATAACAAAAGGATTTCCGCCAGGTGAAAAATTTGCGATGGTGTCCCAAATAAGGCGAGCAGCAATCTCTGTTCATCTGAACATTGCGGAGGGGTGCTCTAGAAAATCAAATAAGGACCGTCATAGGTTTTTTGAGATTGCAAGAGGTTCAGTGATCGAGTTAGATAGTGCAATAGGAATAGCTCACAAAATCGGTTACGTACAGAGTGAGGAAATTCAAACTTTAGGAGAATCAATAATAAAAACTTTTAAACTTTTAAGTGGCTTGATCAGAAGTGAACCCACTCACAACTGACCACTCACAACTTGATCAGAAATGAAGCCACTCACAACTGAAAACTCACAACTCACAAAATGAAGGTAACCCCCGTCATAGCGATCTTCGATGTTGGTAAAACCAATAAGAAGCTGTTCCTCTTTGATGAGCATTACCGGATTGTCTTTGAAAAGACGTTGCAGTTCAGCGAAACGGTGGATGAGGACGGGGATCCCTGCGAAAACCTTGAAGCGCTTACCGCATGGGGCAGGGATTCATTGAAAGAACTGATGGAGCTTGAAAAGTTTGACATCAAAGCTTTAAATTTTTCGGCGTATGGAGCAAGTTTTGTACACATTGGTGAGGAGGGAAAACCTGTTACGCCATTATATAACTACCTGAAACCATTTCCGGAAAAGTTAACAAAAAAATTTTATAAGGATTATGGTGGGGAAATGAGTGTCTCCATTATCACAGCCTCACCAGTGTTGGGCCACCTTAATTCAGGTATGCAGCTTTATTGGCTGAAACACCAGCATCCTGAAGTTTTTAAAAAAATAAAGTATTCCCTTCACCTTCCCCAATACCTGAGTTACCTGATCACCGGTGAAGTGTATAGTGATATTACCAGTATCGGCTGTCATACCAACTTATGGAACTTTCCACAAAATAATTACCACGAGTGGGTGCTGAGGGAAGGGATAGCGGATAAACTGGCGCCCATTTATTCCTCTTCGGATGTAGTGGAGGCAAGGGCATTCTGGAAGGATTTTAAAGTGGGCATCGGCCTGCATGATTCCTCAGCAGCCTTAATTCCCTACCTGGCCTGTTTTTCCGAACCTTTTATTTTAATATCTACCGGTACATGGTGTATCACCCTGAACCCATTTAATACCCAACCGCTTACGGAAGCAGAGCTGAAGCAGGATTGTCTTTGTTACATGAGCTATAAGGGAGACGCTGTAAAAGCCAGCAGGCTTTTCGCAGGCAATGAACATGAAATAGAAACAAAAAGGATAGCCAGGTATTTTGGTATCCTCCCCGGCTTTTATAAAAACGTGGCGTACGATGAAAGAATCATCAGGGAACTTACGGGAGATAAGCCCACCGTACCTGATATTAAATTTGGGGAAAGAGACCTCGCCTTGTATAAAAACTTTGAAACAGCATACCATCGCCTCATGCTGGATATCATGTGGCAGCAACTGGCTTCCACCAACCTTGTAATACAGGGTGATAAAGTGAACCGTATTTTTGTGGATGGCGGCTTTAGTAAAAATCCCATCTATATGCATTTGCTTTCTGAAGCGTTTCCGGACATGGAAGTTTATGCGGCGTCTGTGGCACAGGCCACTGCTGTTGGAGCGGCGCTTGCCATTCATAAACACTGGAACAGCCTACCTTTACCAGGCGATATCATCGACCTGAAATTTTACACCAAGCCCTCTATCGTTTAATGTTTGTAGGATTATTTATACCGTGTTATGTAAACCAGTTTTATCCCCAGGTGGCAATTGCTACTTTAAAGTTGCTGGAAAAATTTGGCTGCAAAGTAGATTACCCGCTTAACCAAACCTGTTGTGGACAGCCCATGGCCAATTCCGGCTATGAAAAACTGGGCCAGTCATGCAATGAATTATTTACCGAAAACTTTTCAAAGTATGATTACGTAATCTGTCCCTCAGGCAGCTGCACATTGCATATTAAGGAACATTTACATAGTGAAAAAGATGAAGCCGCTGCAGTCAGCATCCGTAAGAAAGTTTTTGAACTGACCGAATTTTTAGTTGATATTATCAAAGTTGAAAACCTGGAAGCATCTTTTCCATACCGGGTAGGAGTGCACCAGAGCTGCCATGGCCAACGTGGACTACATACATCGCAAATGTCTGAATTGGTTGGTGCACCATTTTCCAAGGGAGATTTTTTATTAAAAAAAGTGAAGGGCCTGGAACTCGTATCTTTAGACAGGACCGATGAATGCTGTGGTTTCGGCGGCACATTTTGTGTGGTGGAAGAAGCTGTCAGTGTAAAGATGGGCAAGGACCGTGTAGCCGATCATGAGAAAAATAACGTGCAGATAATTACAGGCGGGGATATGAGCTGCCTGATGCATTTGGAAGGGGTATTAAAACGAAAGAAAAGTAAAATTGAGATCAGGCATATTGCGGAGATTCTTAATAGTGAGTTGTGAGTAGTCCTGGAACATGGTCATAGAATTTTGCATATGAGCAGGTGAGTGCGGCGGCTTGAAATATTAAATATAAAAAGACAAATAAGTGGAACCGCTCCTCTTCCCCTATCGGAGTTAGGGGCCCGATTTTAAAATATGTCATCAACAACACAAACACACCCGGAATTATCTGCCATCTTCAATAAAGACGAAGCAAGGGTGGAGTGGCATGATGAAACCCTGTGGTGGATAAGGCAAAAAAGAGACAAAGCCGCGTGGACCATTCCTGAATGGGAAAAGCTGCGGGATACTGCCTCAGCCATTAAGGACAATGTATTGAGTAACCTGCACGAATACCTGCTTGAGTTTGAAAAAAAAGCAACTGAAAAAGGGATTATGATCCATTGGGCGGCAGATGCAATGGAACATAACGAGATCGTATACTCGATTTTACAACAGAACAAAGTAGGGCAGATCGTAAAGAGCAAATCCATGCTCACCGAAGAATGTGGATTGAACGAATTTCTCTCTGCTAAAAACATTGATGTGGTAGATACAGACCTGGGCGAAAGGATTGTGCAACTGGCCAACGAACATCCAAGCCATATCGTGTTACCCTGCATTCACTGGAAAAAGGAAGAGATTGGCGAATTGTTCCATAAACACTTAAATACTCCCAAGGGAAATGCCGACCCACAGTTTTTAACCAACGCTGCACGTATACATCTCCGGGAAAAATTTCTTACAAGGCGGATAGCCATCACAGGGGTAAATTTTGCAGTAGCAGAAACCGGGGAATTTGTCGTGTGCACCAATGAAGGTAATGCAGACATGGGGGCGCACCTTGCCGATGTACATATAGCCTGTATGGGCATTGAAAAAATCATTCCTAAAAGGGAACACCTGGGCGTGTTCCTCCGTTTGCTTACACGAAGTGCTACGGGGCAACCCATAACTACCTATAGCAGCCATTTTAATAAACCTATTGCCGGTCAGCAGGTTCACATCGTGTTAGTAGATAACGGCAGGACTGTGCAACTGGGTCGGGAGTCATTCCGAAACTCGTTGAAATGCATCCGCTGTGCGGCATGTTTTAATACCTGCCCGGTATACAGGAGGAGTGGGGGACATAGTTATCATACAGCCATTGCTGGCCCTATCGGTGCCATACTTGCTCCCAACCTGGATATGAAACAATACGCTGACCTGCCTTTTGCGTCTACGCTTTGTGGCAGTTGCAGTAATGTGTGCCCGGTAAAAATTGATATACACCAGCAGTTATATAAGTGGCGGCAGGTGATCACCGAAGAAGGTTATTCGCCTAATACCAAAACCGCCGCCATGAAAGTGATGGCCGCCACATTATCAAAACCTGCTCTGTTTAATTTTGCTGCCACGGCAGGTAAGTGGGTGATGAAATACTTTCCGTTCATGGTAGGTAACAAGTTAAATCCATGGTATAAACAGCGGGAGATGCCAGCCGTACCTAAAGAATCATTTACACAGTGGTATAAAAAGAACAGGCATGAATAGCAGGGAAAAGATACTGGCAGCAGTAAAAAATAACCAGCCGGCGCTGCAGGAATTACCGCAGGTAATGTACGCTGAAGCCATCCGGTACGAGGACCGGTATATCCAGTTTACAACTGTGCTAAAAGCTATAGGCGGCACGGCGGTGGAAATTACCGGTACAAAAGAGATCGTTGATTATGTAAACTATACATTTACCAGTCATCAAAACTTTGTGACCACTATCCCAGGTCTTGATGGTATCAATATGCTGGATGAAAAGTTAGATCCGCATGTTTTGGAAAATATTGAATTGGCTATTTTAAATGCTAAGTTTGGGGTTGCAGAAAATGGATCGGTGTGGATCACGGACGAGGAAATGCGTATTAGGGCATTACCTTTTATTTGTCAGCATCTTTCAGTTGTATTAAACAAAATCGATATTGTAAATAATATGCACGAGGCTTACCGGCAGATAGGGAATAACAATTATGAATTCGGGGTGTTTATCGCCGGCCCCTCAAAGACTGCCGATATTGAACAGTCGCTGGTGTTAGGCGCGCATGGCCCCAAAACTATGACGGTTTTTATTTTAGTTTAATTTTTCAACCATATTATAAATGCAGCAAGCAGGAAATAAAAAGCCATCTACAAAACTAGCCCTGGTACTGATCATCAGTTTGTTTTTTTTATGGGCATTAACAGGTAATCTTTTGCCTTCCCTTATTCCACATCTGAAAAAAGCCTGCCAGCTGAATGATTTTCAGTCAGCTTTTATTGACTCTGCTTATTGGATCGCATATTTTTTGGTGGCCATACCCGCAGCTATCGTAATGAGGCGCACCAGTTACAAAACCGGTATCATCGTTGGCCTTGTGATGGCAGCCATCGGGGCTATATGTTTTTACCCGGCGGCAGAGTCGCGGCAGTTTGGAATGTTCCTCGGCGCACTATTTTTAATTGCATCGGGTATGACATTTTTGGAGACAGCGGCTAATCCCTACATCACAATCCTCGGAGATGAAAAAACATCCGCACAAAGATTAAATTTTGCCCAGGCTTTTAATGGGTTGGGAGCCTTTGTTGCCGCTTTTTTCCTGAGCAAAATAGTATTGTCTGGCACAGAATATACACCCGAACAGATGGAAGTGCTGGCTGCCAATGGAACATTGCAACAATATTTAACATCAGAAGCCGACCGGGTTAAAATGCCCTACCTCGGCATAGCCGCAGTATTGCTGCTGGTGGCACTCATGATCTACCTGGTAAAGCTGCCGGAGGTAAAAGAAGAAAAAGATGTTTCATTCAAACTTGATTTTTCTGTATTTCGCATCCCACACTTCAGGAATGGGGTGATCGCACAATTTTTTTACGTGGGGGCCCAGGTCTGTATTTCCAGTTTTTTTATCCGGTATAGCAGGTATAGCGCCAACATTGCCGAAACAGAAGCTACGAATTATCTTGGTTACCTTTTGTTGTGTTTCATGGTGGGCCGTTATGTCGGCACCTATTTGATGCAAAAAATTGCCCCTCAAACCTTGCTGGCCATTTACAGCGCTATAAATATTTTATTAATGGCCTATATCGTAATGGTTGGTGGCCGCATTGGCGTATATGCGTTCATGGGAGTTGAGTTTTTCATGTCGATCATGTTCCCAACTATTTTTGCATTAGGCATAAAAAATCTTGGCTCGCATACCAAAATGGCCTCTTCCTATATGGTGATGAGTATTGTGGGAGGGGCCCTGATCCCGTTAGCATTAGGATACATTTCCAACGAGGTAAACATACAGGTAGCTTATGCCGTGCCATTGGTTTGTTTTTTTGTGATACTTTATTACGGTTGGAAAGGGTATAAGGTGAAAGACGTGAATGAAGAAGCTGTAGCTTCGGGGAGCCTGTGGGCTACAGAATAACTCAAATTTTTTCTAGTTTTCGAACATGTTCCCGGATTTTATGATAGTTAATAAGCGCACAATAAAACCTTCAGGAAACACCAAACCGGTAACTGCTACCAGTGGCCAGATCCTATTATTGCTATTAATGTTCACTACGGCTTCATTTGCACAGGTACGGTATGCGCAGAATTTTAACAGCGGGTGGAAATTTCACCTTGGTAATGACAGCCTGGCCAGCAACACGAATTATAAAGACGCTGGCTGGCGTTCATTAACGATCCCCCATGACTGGAGTATTGAATTACCTTTCAGCGCGACTGCACCGGCTACAAACCAGGGAGGTGCATTACCCGGCGGTATCGGCTGGTACAGGAAAACATTCAACGTTCCGATTTCCTCCAAGGACAAAAATGTTATCATTAGTTTCGACGGTGTGTACCGCAACAGTGAAGTATGGATCAATGGTCATTACCTGGGCAAACGACCTAACGGTTATATCTCTTTTTCATACGACCTGGCACCGTACCTGCGCTTCGGCGCTGCAAAAAATGTGATCGCTGTAAAAGTTGACAATTCCCAACAACCTAATTCCAGGTGGTACACGGGGTCAGGTATCTACAGGGATGTAATGTTGGTAACAACAAACAAAATTTACATTGAAAAGAATGGTTTATTTTTTTCACCCGCACTGTATAGCATGAAAAACGGGACCTGGGAAAATTATGATCCCGCAGGCGGAGCTTCAGTTTTTGGTGACCTGCGTATTCATTCCCTCAGTTTCAGGAACAAAACCGGCCGTGATCAAAAAATTACCACCAGCGTGGTGATACTGGATTCCGCAGGTAAAAAAATAACAACATATCATTCAAATCCTATACAGTTGAATACTGCTGTATGGGGAACGAAGATCGGGGTAGATCGAACAGATGTGGTTTGGGGCGTAAACAATCCTATCCTTTGGTCGCCTGAAAGGCCGTATTTATATAAAGTCGTAACAACGATCTACCAGGACGGGAAAGCCCTGGATGAAGTAACCACGGACATTGGGTTCCGCCAATTTGCCTTTGACAGGGAAAAAGGATTTTTTTTGAATGGCATACCAACCAAGATCAAAGGGGTTTGCCTCCACCACGATCTTGGTGCATTGGGCGCGGCATTTAATTACCGGGCAGCAGAAAGGCAATTGGAAATATTGAAAGCCATGGGATGTAACGCCATTCGTACAGCACATAATCCACCTGCAGCACAGTTCCTGGACCTCTGCGATAAAATGGGGTTCCTGGTAATGGATGAATCTTTTGATACCTGGCAGAAACGGAAAAGCAAATTTGATTATTCCGCGGATTTTAAAGAATGGTACCGGCAGGACCTGGAAGAAATGGTGTTGCGCGACAGGAATCATCCTTCTATATTTATGTGGAGCATCGGGAACGAGATCCGCGAGCAGTTTGATAGTACAGGATTAACTATTACAAAAGAACTGGCGGACATCGTAAAAAAGCTGGATCACACACGCCCGGTGACTTCTGCGCTGACAGAAACGGATACCGCAAAAAATTATATTTATCAATCCAATGCATTGGATGTAACCGGCTGGAATTATAACCAACAAAATTTCCCGGCATTTTTGGACAGGTATCCCGGTAAAATATTTATCGGGGCAGAGACCACTTCGGCACTCCAAACCCGCGGGTTTTATGATATGCCTTCTGATAGTATCAGGGTATGGCCACCCAAAGGGCAAAAGACTATGCCAAACGTGAATGGAGATTGGACAGTTTCCGCCTATGACAACGTAAAAGCGAATTGGGGCAGCACCCATGAAGAAACCTGGAAGATCATTAAGAAACACGATTTTCTCTCGGGACTTTTTGTGTGGACAGGTTTTGATTACCTGGGTGAACCAACGCCTTATCCCTGGCCGGCCCGCAGCTCCTATTTCGGCATTATAGACCTCGCGGGTTTTCCGAAAGATGTGTATTACATGTATCAATCAGAATGGA
>JAKFCK010000025.1:0-4452 GCA_036676685.1 Chitinophagaceae bacterium
GTTCGGGTATTGATCTATCCACTAATTTCACTTATTGATTCATTCACTCATTAAGCCCATCCTCATTAACCTGGTGCATTAATGAGACATGGACCTATTGACCCATTGACTATTGACCTATTGACCTATTGACCCATTGACCTATTGACTTAATGACCAAAATAAGCTTACCAACCTCACAAACGGCCATCGACCATGGACTATGGACTATGGACCACCCTGGGCCTCAACCGTTGCCTCGCTTTATTAAATACCATATTGCCTTTGTCAATACCCTTCCGTAACTCTTTTTGTACCTCAGGTGGAAGTTGTATTACCTCGTGGCAGGCTTCGCTGCAGCAGCCCTGGTATTTGGCAGCGCATTTTTCACATTGGATAAAAAGCAGGTGGCAGGCTTCATTGGTGCAGTTCGTGTGGGTATCCGCCGGCTGGCCGCATTGATGGCAATGGGCAATAATCTCGTCGGTGATCCGCTCCCCCAGCCTGTCGTCAAACACGAAATTTTTACCATGGAACTTATTGGGAAGCTCCTGTTCTTTTACCTTATTGGCATAATTGATAATCCCTCCTTCCAGGTGAAAGACATTTTTAAAACCACGGTGCAGCATATACGCACTTGCTTTTTCGCACCGTATCCCCCCGGTGCAATACATAATAATATTTTTGTCTTTTTTATCATCCAGCATTTCTGCAGCCATGGGCAGTTGCTCCCGGAAGGTATCACTGGGTATCTCGATCGCATTTTCAAAATGGCCCACTTCGTATTCATAATGGTTGCGCATATCCACGACGATAGTATTTTCGTCGTTGGTAAGCTTATTGAATTCATCCGCATTAACATACCTGCCTTTGTTTGCCATGTCAAATGCAGTATCTGTGATACCATCCGCAACTATTTTATTCCGCACTTTGATCTTTAAGACCCAAAACGACTTGCCACCTGTAGCCCTGCTGTCGGATTCGGCCTGGTGTTCAACGGCAATGTTTAACCGGATACCATCCAGGGCGGCAAAGCTGTAAAGAAATTCTTTGAAAGCATCAAAATGATGCTCCGGGACACTAACCTGCGCGTTGATCCCTTCATGTGCTACGTAAATGCGGCCAAACACTTCCAGGGCATTTAGTCCTTTGTAAAGTTCGTCCCTGAAGGCAGCCGGATCTTCAATGAAAAAATAATGATAAAACGAAACAGTATTCCTGTGGAATGTTTCTTCGTACAGGCGCTTCTTGAGCTCTTCCTGGGATACACGGTTGTGTAATGGAGCCATATAAATTTAATTTGATCCCACCTCTTGCGGGCGGGAAACCGGTAATGATTGGATGCTTGCAGGGCAAACCAAATTTTAATGCCGCAAAGATAAAGTATCCTGGCCTTTGGCCAAAGCAATAGAGTTTAACAATTTTAGAAACTGACAGCACCCGAATTGTCTGATCGGGTTACCTGCACGCTACCCCCAAGAATGCCACCGGCACCTACCCTAAGATTGGCCCTACCTCTTGCACCATTTTCAAATCCCGCCACAAAATCCACCCGGAAAACTTTCAGGATATTTTCCAGCCCGGCAAAAAGCTCGACGTAATTATTATTTTCACTGATATACAAAATATTGCTGCCGGCTACCAGGTGCCAGTTAAGTTTTTTAAACAATGGGATCTTGTTGGTCAGTAACCCGTTAAAATGATGTTCCATATGCCCGTAACTGTAAAAGGAGGCTGTGGTACTGTTCCCATAAAACGGGGCCAGTTGAAAACTGTTCAGGTATTCGCCTGCGGCTAAAGATCGGTTACCGGTAAAATGCTGGTAATCCTGGATGGGTACATTTTTTTTGCTGATAAATCCACCAACGCCCAGGTGGTATTTTAATGTACCTGCCAGTTTTAGATTTTTATCATCCCTTACCGAGAATTTCCATTTATCGAAATCCACATCACTGTTGAGGATACCAGGAATTCCTTTTGCATAACTTAAAGTGAACGTGGGGTACTTTGAACCAATGGCTATTTTACTTTGTGGAAACTGGATGTAACGCTGGCCCGGTTTAAAGCTGATGCTTGCCGTTACAATCGCTGCCTGGTGTGCGGCAAACTGTGCGGGAATCTTTTCTGCCGGGTAATTCGGGGTGATCCGGATGCTGTCTCCCGGGAAGATCGTGAAGTTGGTGGTATTATCGATGGGTATGCGGTCCTCATACAAAGCGTTCACTGTTATCCTTAACCCATTTTCAAAACGCCGGCTATAGGTCAGGCTGCCAAAATAATTTTCATAGGTCTTCATATTATTTTCGCCGAAGAATAAAATACTGATAGAATTAATTAGCGGAGTAATGGTGCTTTGTTTATTAAATTCCGAAACCCGTTTGCCGCCGGCAAGATCCCAGCTGTATTGTTTAATGCGCCTGTTGATATCCGCATCCCTTGTTCGGAACTGGATACCCGCCCAGGCGTTCAGGTGGCCATTGTTGATCCCATACCTCAAATGAGGCTGGAAAGAAAAGTTTGTTTTCCATTTTCGTATATAAGAATTGATATAACCATTCGCTTTCAGCGTTACGCCCTCCACGGTGTTATACTCCATGTCTGGTACAAGCGGTTTCACACCCCAGGTCACCGAGTTCTTTGTCCGGTATTTTGTCCTGTTGATTCCTGACCAGAATACCTTGTAGGGTTTGAGCTTCCCCTGTTTTTTATTCAATGAGTCGATAGTAACCTTGCTATAACCCGAATCCTTATTGAGTTCGTATAAACTGTCTTTAACCTTATAGTCCAGTTGTTCTTCCGGCTCCAGTGGTACAGGCCTGATCGTATCCCAATATGTTTTACTGCGTTTATTAACGGCTGTATCATATTTGATAACAATGTTATTGAAAAAGTTCTTTTTGTAATCCGGCGACAAGGTATAGTTGCTATAGACATTTACAAAATTGCCGATAGCATCAATACCCAGCATCTTAAAATTAAAATACAGCTGCTGGTTTTTCACCCGCCACACATCATTCGATACGGGTACATGTTGTTGGGTGATCTTCAAAGTGTCCAACAGTTCAAGCTGGGCATACCTGGTTAAAAGCAGGTCAAAACTATGCACACGCCATTCATTGTCGGTAATGTTGATCACCCCGGAAAAAAGTGGTTCGTAGTTTCGACGCGGTGTCACACGTATCGCATTCACGGCTTTTCCATCTTCCCAAAAAGTGCCCAGGAATTTAAATTTATAAAAACTGATCGCACCATCTGCGATCGGTGAAATAAATCCTCTTGGATTGATACGCTCGGTAAATACTTTTACATTGTTGGTATACAAACTGATGAAGGCAGGGAAAGTAAATCCAAAACCACCGCTGCCACTCACCCGGCTGCTATGCACTTCCATCTTAAATTTATCCGGGCGTTGCGTGTACACGGTGGCGATAGATTCAGACAGGTAAATAATGCCTTTCCCGGTAGAATCCAGCCTCATATCCTTCCTGTCTTCTTCCGGGATTTTTCTGCCCAGGATCTTTTTAGGAAGCTGGCGTAGTTTTACAAGGTCTTTGCTATACAGGTCTACCCGGAAACCGGCTACCTGGGTATTGTAGAAATTTCTTTTTTTTATGGCCTGCCGGATGATCTCATAAGCCGGATCTTCGGCACCACTTTTTACCACGACTTCAGTCATTACAAGTTTTTGCTCGGGCAGGACAAAGCTCAGTTCAGTGTCACCGGAAATTGTTACGTTTTTTTCAACGCTGGAAAAACCGATGTGCTGGCAGACGATCGTATAGGTACCGGCGGATAAAGAAAAAGCATATTTCGCTTTGTCATTAGCACTGGCCCCAATACTGCTGCCTTTTACCGTAATAGAGGCAAAGGGCAGAAGGTCACCACGCTCCGTAAAGACTGTACCATAAATTTTTTGAGCAGAACCATAAAAAGAAAAAGACAGCATAAGGGCCGCCAGGAAAAATTTCATATAACAGTTGGTTATCAGACGAAATTAGGGCCATAACTGTTAGTAAAATCATAAACAGGAAGCAGTCCGTAGAAGATTTCAGTAATAAGCCCTGGAGCAATCAAAAGAATTGATTCCGCTAATCAACTGCCGGGGCTGATTCCGCCCTATCTTTTTTCCGGGTAAAAGACGCCGTTAATGCTGCAAAACCAGCCACTAACCCACCGACCAGGCCCGTGGCAAGCACCAGGAGAAAAGGGCTATCAACTTTTAACACTAACTGGGATACCTTATGAGCAAGCAAATGTTCATTGTTGCTGCTGATATAAAAACTCAACAGGGTCCAGGAGAGAAAGATAGCCGCAAATCCACAAAAGAATGCGGGCAAAGGTTTTATAGGGATCAAGGCCAGCACCACAAAAGAAACGATGGCAATTGTCCACCACGGAAAATAAAGGCAACTCACGAAGCTTAAAAGAATGATGAGGAGGAAGGCGGTTAGGAATTTCATTTGTTTAAAGTTT
>JAKFCK010000026.1:0-1881 GCA_036676685.1 Chitinophagaceae bacterium
GTTCTGGGATGAAAATCCTCCGAACGGGTAAGCGGTAATAATATAATGCGGTGCCCACACGGCCTGATAAAAAATGGAATAATCGGCAATGGCCTGGGCAGTGTTCAAATGGTCCTGCCTGCGGGTAATCTCATACAATGATGCAAAACCTTCCAACGCCCACGATATGGCCATGTTGTTGGCTGGATATTGACCAGTTCTCGGATCAAAGAAAGATTCTGCTTTAACGGCACACGAATAAAAAGTCTCAAAGTCATACCACTTTTGCATTGGAACAACTTCCTCGGTCATAAACGCCGCCATCTTCTCTGCAGCGTCAAGGTATTTCTTTTCGTTCGTGACTTTATACAACTCACTTAACACCCAAATGTGCGCTCCCCCGTCTGAGTTCCACTTCAAACTGGGCAGCGGCTTAAGTTCTTTATCAAACCACGCAGCTACACAGCCATTGTCGTCCATATGGGCAATTAAAAAATTGCCATAGCTTTTCACAAAAGGCAGTATTGCCGGATTATCTTCGCACGTTCTGCGGTATTGCATCAAATAACCTGCAGTGACACTTGCGGATGAGGATTGATAAACACCATCTTCCCAGTTCCAGTAATTGGCGACACTGTCGGGATTGTAATTTTCCAATGGTGGATGCCACATGCTTTTCAGCCATATTTTCCTTTCAACATCATAAAGCGCCGGAAATATTCCTTCCTGCTGCGGTGCAGACAAGGTGAAGTTGATTATCCGTCTTGCTTTATCAATTAGCGTTTGGTCATTAGTCTTCTTCCCCCAGAAATAAATCCCTGTGGCGTCGCATACATTATTCCACCATGAAGTATTGTACAACAAATGATCCCATTGGGGAGCACTGAGCCTAAGTCCGCCCATAGGCGTGCCGTTGTCTGACCATTCCTGCCATGTCGCGAGCTCAGGGTGTGTAGTGCGGGTCACTGTTTTAGGATCCCGCACTTTTTTTCCATTCGAAACTTTTGTGTCCTGTACGATATCATAACCCTGGTAGGCAAAAGATGCCGGATAACATACTTTTGCATACTCGGAAAAAGGCATAGCCTGGGGCTTCGGGCGTTGGAAATAGTCATGACCATATTTCGTCCACAAATACGAAGCGATTTTCTGATATCCACGGTTCTTTACTACACCACTTTTTATGAAAAGGTCGAATCCATATTTTAAACTCTTTCCAGACAACGTGCGCACCTGATTTCCATTGGCATTATCATGACGCCAATACACGTGTTGTTCTGTCCAGTAGTCGACGAGTCCAAACGCTATTAAGGGAAGGTCTGTTACACCTGAATTGAGATTTAGATCCAGCGCTGAAGGAAGGGAAGTTTTGGTGCTGTCAAAAGGGATTGCAAATATGCGTGGATGTTTTTGCGGACGCGCGCCTGCAGCATAAATAATATTATCATTTATCATTTTAAGATCAGGAACAATCGCTACCATAAAACCATTTTTTTCCACAATTGCTGCAGGCGCAAAGAATTTTCGGTCACCGATCAAATTATCATCGGCACGTTTTACAGCAGGAACAAAAGTAAAATCAGGTTTGCCAGAACTCGAAAAAACAAATGACGAAAGTAAATACTCTAAACGAGGCTCATTTAACGAAGCATTTACTTCTATATGAAAATAATCATTATCACGATGCAGTTCGATTATTTGCTCCACCGGATTTCCATTGATCTCACCGTTAAGGATAACCCTTGCGCTATCCTCATTTCGATCAGTAACTTTGGCAGTGCTGAAGCCCTCATTCGCCGCCAGCCGGAATTTTTCTGCGACATCAGGTCCTCTTCTGTATAATGGCACAGCCGATGAGTCTGTCTTCCCGGGAACAGCAAACGATGCAGCAACGAGTTTCCA
>JAKFCK010000027.1:0-2534 GCA_036676685.1 Chitinophagaceae bacterium
TTCGGGTTCGGGCACATCCCAGGTAGAGTCTTTGCGGATATTGACTTTCTCCTGGTGACCGACGATGCGATGAGGAGTTGATTTAAAAAACACTTCTGGTCTTTCTGCCTCGTACACTTTGGCATAAAAGTCGGAGCCGCCGGTTGCTTTTGATTCTTCCTGTCTGCCGACTTTACTTCTTAAATAGGTAACACCGCAAGCCCACAGTTCCTGTTGCTCACCTATGGGAGGAAGTAATTCTTGCAGTACGTCATTGCTTTGTGCTTCGAGGGAGAAAGTGAGCGCTTGTGCTTTTTGAAAAAGGTGATCATCATTAACAAACGAATTCCAGTCCTGTTTGCTTGCATAAAATTTATTGTCTTTCTCAATGACGATGCCGTTTTTTGTTTTATATAATTTCATCACACGTTTTTTAAAACTGTTAATTCATATTGCTGCCAGTCAAATTTCTTTTGAGAAACTAATATGTTAATGCGAATCTCTTGTGACTTCGGAACCTGAACTTCCTCTTAAGAAATCGAGATCTGCACCTTTATCAGCGCCCATTACATGTTTTACATACATGCTGACATAGCCGCGTTTCGTTGAAGCTTCGGGCGCTATCCACGCAGCACGGCGTTTGGCCAGTTCTTCATCAGACACATGCAAATGCAATTTTCTTTCCTCTACATCCAGCTCGATGCTATCTCCGTTTTGCACCAGCGCCAGGTTGCCGCCGATAGCCGATTCAGGAGAGATATGTAATACAACTGTTCCATACGCTGTACCGCTCATTCTGCCATCGCTGATGCGAACCATATCTTTTACTCCTTTTTCCAGTATCTTTTTCGGCAAGGCCATGTTGCCTACTTCGGGCATGCCGGGATAACCAACCGGCCCTACATATTTTAATACCATCACACAGTTTTCATCAATATCCAAATTGGGATCGTCAATTCGTGCATGATAGTCTTCTATGTTTTCGAATACGACGGCACGGCCGGTGTGTTTCATCAATGCAGGTGTGGCGGCGGAAGGTTTCATCACAGCACCATTTAACGCAAGGTTTCCTTTTACCACCACGCAACCTGCTTCGGCGATAAAAGGTTTTTTGACACTGGCTATTACATCCTCGTTATAACAATCAGCAGTGCCGGCAATATTATCCTGATGATTTTTACCAGTGACGGTAATCGCTTTTTTGTGCAAATGATCTTTTAATTCATTTAAGATAACCGGCAGCCCACCTGCATAAAAGAAATCTTCCATCAGGTATTTGCCGGAAGGCATAAGGTTTAATAGTAATGGTATTTTGCTTCCTACCGTGTCAAAATCATCCAGCTTCAGATCAACACCGATTCTTCCGGCAATAGCTGTTAAGTGAATAATGAAATTGGAAGAGCCACCCACGGCTGCATTGACAATGATGGCATTTTCGAAAGCTTCCCTTGTCAATATTTTATCAATGGTTAAATTTTCTCTCACCATTTCCACAATTCTCCTGCCACTGAGTTGTGCCAATACTTTTTTTCTTGAATCAGCAGCGGGTATAGCAGCGGCGCCGGATAATGTTAATCCCAATGACTCCACCATGCAGGCCATGGTACTGGCTGTTCCCATTGTCATGCAATGGCCAATGCTGCGGCTCATACAACTTTCAGCAAACTCACATTCTTCCTGTGTCATCTTTCCGGTCTTCATGTCTTCATCAAATTTCCATACATGCGTGCCGGATCCGATTGTTTGCCCTTTGTATCGTCCGTTGAGCATCGGACCACCGGGCACTACAATAGTAGGCAACCCAACACTCGATGCGCCCATAACAGTGGAAGGAGTTGTTTTATCGCAACCGGTCAATAATACCACACCATCAATCGGGTTGCCACGAATGGATTCTTCTGCATCCATACTGGCCAAATTGCGAAACAACATCGCTGTTGGTTTCAATAATGTTTCGCCCAAACTCATAATAGGAAACTCTACCGGGAACCCACCGGCTTCCAGTACGCCTCTTTTTACGGATTCGGCAATATCACGGAAATGTGCATTGCACGGTGTCAGTTCGCTAAATGTATTGCAGATACCGATCACGGGACGGCCATCAAACATATCGGTAGGCATGCCCTGGTTTTTCATCCAGCTACGGTAAAGAATACCGTCTTTATCCTTGCGGCCAAACCAATCGTGGCTGCGCAGTTTTCTTTTTTCTTTCATTTCAATGTTGGTATTTTATACCTACGCATATAAATGTTAAACCTTTCAATAGCCTGGCAGCGTTTTTTTTTCGACAAACAATACGAAACCGAAAAATATTAATACAAACAAATTCAATTTTTATCCTGCTGGTTATATCCTTGTTTTAGCATCCTTTACATTTATAAAAACCTTTGTAGAAACAAAGGTTTTGTTTGTGTGATTATCTGCTATTAAAAAAACCTTATGGTTTGTCCCACCATATCCTCGTACTTAATTTATCAGCACCCTGCGCCGCGATAGCTGCATTCACATTGGTTGTGTTTACCGAAAGTTCAGAGGTGGGGTAAGTCATTCTCCTG
>JAKFCK010000028.1:0-2109 GCA_036676685.1 Chitinophagaceae bacterium
GTGTGCCCGCACAAGGAGTTGAGGCAACTACCTGCAGATTGTAATCCTCCACTTCTCCCCAGTTTTCTTCAGAACAGGGAGTGAAAGTGTTATTACTGAATACGCAACGTATCCTGATACGCTTGAGACCAGGCGCTGTTCCAACAGGAATGACAAAACTGCCATTCACCACCTCGTTGGCAGCAATCTTGGTAGTACCGGTTGCATAGACCTGTTCGCCCGCATCGGTAAAATCACCGTTAGCATTAAAATCAACCCAGATCTTGTAGTACTCTGTGAAGGTGGGACCATTCTTAAAAGACCAGTTCACGGTGTTACCCTGGACGGCAGTATGTGTCATACCGCTGAAATAGGTATAAGCCGTTGTAGTATTACTACAGCCTGTATTGTTGTTCGTAATGTTTGTTGATCCCCCGGTAGTAGAAAAAGACTCGACATTATCCGGATCTGTACAACCAGTTACGTAAAGGTTGGTACCTGGAGGAGCACAGTATTGTGCGGCCACCTGATTCGTTGATAAAGCGATAAACCCAATGACTGCAAGCAGTGGTAAAAAATTTCTCATGATCCCTGTTGTTGATAAGTAATGTTTAGCGGTTTAACAAATCACAAAACAGTTTTCCTGTATAGAAAAATGCAATGAATCACAATCACCAGGATCGTTTTCACTGAATTGCAGGCAAAGTCTGTTTTAAGGGATTTGTTAAGGGCTTTAAAAGTAGTTATTTTTTTAACATTCGGTTCATTAAAAAAACATTGGAAACAGGGGGTAATATGTTCAAAACGTGCAGAGAATGTGAAATTAAATTTGAGGAGCGGGGCAGCGTTTTCAAAACATTTTCTCTGACAGTATAGAAAGCAAAAAAGCCGCTGTATCCAGCGGCTTTTGATATAAGCATTTTTGATTATACCTTAAAGTGAGAGAACGCTTTGTTCGCCTCAGCCATACGGTGAGTATCTTCTTTCTTTTTGTAAGCAGCACCCTCACCCTTAGCCGCTGCAACGATCTCGTTGGCAAGCTTATCGGCCATGGTCTTACCGTTGCGCTCACGGCTGTAACGGATCAGCCATTTCATGCTGAGTGATATTTTCCTGTCGGGGCGAACCTCGGAAGGTATCTGTAAGGTAGCACCACCGATCCTGCGGCTTCTAACCTCAACGGCCGGGGTAACGTTTACCAGGGCTCTTTTCCAGATCTCGTAGCCGTCTTCATTGGTGATCTTGCTCACTTTGTCAACCGCATCATAAAAAATATTGATGGCAGTGCTCTTTTTTCCGTCCCACATCAGGTTATTGATAAAACGGGTAACCATTTTGTCGTTAAAACGACCATCGGGAGCGAGGGGTAATTTCTTGGCTTGTGCTTTACGCATGGTATTAATTTTTAAATATAAGGCTGAACTTCTTCAAGCTTTAAAACTTTACTCAGCCTGTGTTTTTTCAAATGTTCCCTTCAGGGAATGGATTATTTCTTAGCTTTTTCTTTCTTCGTACCGTACTTGGAACGGCTCTGCTTACGGTCTTTAACTCCCGCAGTATCGAGCGAACCACGAACGATGTGGTAACGAACACCCGGTAAGTCCTTCACACGACCACCACGGATCAGTACGATCGAGTGCTCCTGTAAGTTATGGCCTTCACCAGGAATATAGGCGATCACCTCTATCTTGTTTGTCAAACGCACTTTGGCCACTTTACGCAAAGCTGAGTTTGGCTTCTTAGGGGTTGTGGTATAAACCCTTGTACACACACCGCGGCGCTGTGGACATGCATCCAAAGCCCTTGATTTGCTTTTTGCTCTGATGATTTCCCGGCCTTTTCTTACCAGCTGCTGTATTGTAGGCATTCTGTAACCTTTTAGATTTTATCCCTTTTTTTGGGACGGCAAAGGTAATGGGGTGAAGGTGAAATTCCAAAAATCCCCCGAATGTTTTAAGGCCTGGATAAAAAAACCCGTCAATTTAACCGGGTTTTAACTTTTTTGGAGAAGACTGTAACACGACCATTCCCCCCTTCCAATATGTATTACTATTATTGAATACCCAACCGTTCCGGCCAATAAACCGACTGTCTATCAGTGCCTTACCCGTCTTTCTTACCTGAGTTTCG
>JAKFCK010000029.1:0-2619 GCA_036676685.1 Chitinophagaceae bacterium
ACAGGTGCCTTTTAGTAACCTTAAAAAAAGGGAAGCAGACTACCGGCCGGAGAATATCGGTATTGACAAAAAAGGCGGCCGTAGTATTTTCCTTCGCGGCCAGCCCGGGGAGGATGGGAATATAAAATTCAAACTGGACCTGTTTAAACGATACCAAAAGGATAACGCGGAGTGATTTGGTGACCAGTCCCGATAGCAATCGGGATTTGATAATTTGGTGATTTGATGATTTGGTGATTGATTCGCAACCCGTAACTCGTAACCCGCAACCAGTAAACCCGCCATACCTAACCCCCAACCCCCTAACCAATATCATCCTTTTTACCACTCTCAGTCATTACTATATGCTGACCGGACAGGTAATTTTATGTTGTAATGGAATTTGATATTTCCGAAAAACAACATGATCATGAAAAAGATAATCCTGGCATTTGACGGTACCCATTTCTCCGCCGGTGCTTTTGAGTTTGCCCGCAGGCTGAATGATCTGCAACCGGTTTTGCTCACCGGTGTTTTTTTACCCCAGGTGGAACTCGCCAATCTATGGAGTTACGGGCATAGCATTGGTACTCCTTTTATTCCTTTGATTGGAGGCAGTGAGTCTACGCAAATTCAACAAAACATTGAAAAGTTTGAAAGGCTCTGCCAGGACAATGGCATAGAATACAGGGTGCATAAGGATATCTTTAATTTTGCATTACCGGAACTGAAAAATGAAAGCCGTTTTGCTGACCTTGTTATCCTGGGCAGTGAAGTTTTTTATGAAAATATGGGGTCTAAAAATGGTCCTAACGAATTTTTACAGGATGCGTTGCACGATCTCACCTGCCCGGTAATTTTGGTCCCGGAAGAATTTGAATTTCCCGAGAGCGTTATCCTCGCATATGATGGCAGCGAATCATCGGTATATGCGATTAAGCAGTTTGCCTATTTATTCCCGGAACTTTGCAGCAAGGAAACGGTATTGGTATATGTTGCGGAACATACCAAAAAAGTTTTCCCGGAAGAAATGCAAATGCAGGAGTTAGTAGCCAGGCATTATCCAAATCTCACAATGTTCAAACTGGAAATCAATCCTAAGAAATTCTTTAATATTTGGGTACAGGATAAAAGTTCAGCCATACTGGTCAGCGGGTCATATGGCCGCTCCGGTTTGTCGCTGCTATTTAAAAAAAGTTTTATTACCGGGGTGATCAGCGACCACCGGTTACCCATATTTATAGCGCACAGATAACCTTTAAGCAAAAAGCAGGATTTTTCCTAAAAAGCCGTTACCCCGCGGCTTTTTTTATTTGATCACAATCACCAAATGCGCTAACCCATATCATGTGTTTCTGCCCGTCCCTTTGATAGTTTTATACACAAGGGAGCAGTTTGGGAATTGCAATACACTCCTCCATTATTCATTATATACCAACACGTCATGAAGAAAATTATTGCTGCTTTTGATGGTCTTAAATATTCTGCAAGCACAAGGGATTATGCTATAGGCATGGCAAAATTATCCAACGCTCATCTTGTTGGGGTATTTTTAGATGATCCTACTTATACCAGTTACAAGATCTATGAACTGGTAGACGAGGAAGGAGTTTCAGAAAGCAGGATGAAAAAACTGGACCAGGCGGATAAACATACACGACATGCAGCTGCTGAAGATTTTGAACAAACATGCCAGGATTGCGGCCTGCAACATACTATACACCATGATAAAATGATTGCGATCCGGGAATTGAAACATGAAAGTGTTTACGCTGACCTGCTGGTAATAGCAGCTAACGAAACCCTGACCCATTATCCTGAAAAAGTGCCCACGCGGTTTATCCGTGACCTGTTGGGGGATGCGCATTGCCCGGTATTAATTGTGCCTGAACATTATAAGCCAGTGGAAAAAATCGTGCTGTTGTATGATGGGGAGCCCTCTTCTGTGCACGCCATCAAAATGTTCAGTTACTTGTTGCCCCAGCTAAAAAAACTGGATACCGAGGTGATCTCTATTAATCCTCCCTCCAGCACATTACATATGCCAGACAACAAGCTGATGAAAGAAATGATGAAGCGGCATTTTCCGGACGCGAAATATACTGTAATTCAGGGCTGGCCGGAATTTGATATCATCAGGAGAGTAAAGGAACTACATCCTCATTCGCTGGTGGTTTTGGGTGCTTATAAAAGAAGTACTGTAAGTCGTTGGTTTAGAGAAAGTATGGCAGACATCCTGATGAAAGAGGTGAAGCTGCCATTATTTATAGCCCATAGCAAATAGTAACCGGCTACCCGTTCCGGGGCAAAACGAAATCTTTAAATATTCAACCACTAAAATAAATTACGATGAAAACAATATTGATTGCCACTGATTTTTCACCCGCAGCTTTAAACGCTGCCAATTATGCCGCAGACATGGCGCTGGTAATTAATGCAGGGCTGGTGTTATTTCACAGCTACCAGGTGCCAGTGACTTATGCAGAAGTTCCTGTGGCGGTTAATATGACCGACCTGGTAACAGATGCCGAAACGCGGTTGAGCCGTATAAAAGCTGAGTTGAACCAGCGAACAGGTAACAAAATAAATATTGATACCGTTATTAAAGAAGGGGCCTTCTTTTACGAGTTAAAAACAGTA
>JAKFCK010000030.1:0-10082 GCA_036676685.1 Chitinophagaceae bacterium
GGCTAAAACTACATTTACCGGGATGTGCGTGTAAGGATTAAAAGTCTTAATCAATACATAATCAATATTCGGTCCTGCTGTTAAGCCAAGGTTTGATGGTAATGTCCAGGGCGTGGTGGTCCAGGCAAGAAAGAAAACTTCACCACCATTTTTTTGTACATCAAAAAGCTGGCTTAGTGCTGTTGACAAAGTCTTCCCTTTGGGTAGATTTAGAGGGGTCGCTTTAAACATGGCCACGGCTGATGTGTCTTTTACATCTTTATATGTACCGGGCTGGTTTAATTCATGGCTGGATAAACCTGTACCGGCAGCTGGTGAATAGGGCTGTATACTTACGCTTTCATATAAGTATCCTTTTTTGTATAATTCGCTGAGGCACCACCAAAGGGTTTCAATATAATTGTTCTCAAAAGTTACATACGGATCGTTCAGGTCTACCCAATACCCCATTTTTTTGGTAATGTCATCCCATTTATCCTTGAACTGCATCACCACTTCCCTGCACTTTTTATTATACTCCTCTACGGTTATTTTTTTTCCGATATCCTCTTTTGTGATACCCAGCAATTTTTCGACTCCCAGTTCTATGGGCAATCCATGAGTATCCCAGCCCCCTTTGCGTTTTACCTGGAAACCCTGCATAGTTTTATACCTGCAAACCAGATCTTTCAGGGTGCGGGAGATTACATGGTGTATACCCGGCATACCGTTGGCACTGGGCGGACCTTCATAGAATACAAATGGCTGCCTTCCCTCCCTCAGGTCAATACTTGTTTGGAAGGCCTCATTTTCTTTCCATTTCTGCAGGATCTCACTACTAATGGCGGGTAAATTCAGTTGGGAATATTCTTTATACCTCAATGACATATATGATCTGGCTTACTTATTTAGAATGAAGTTGGCAAAGTTAGTGAAATATGTCTTTGTCCTCAGGCGGTATGATATTTGATTTATATAAACACGGAAATCTGCTGCAAAAACCGGCGGGGTAAAGCTCCGAAAAGGGGGGTAGCTTTTAGTAATTTTAAATTTTTATCTCAGTTATCCACAATTATTTCTGTTGGCATAGTATTAGTAAAATATCGGTTGCTAACAAAACATCCTATTTATTTAAAAATGTTAACGTATGAAAAACACTCTTTTTTTAATATGCGCCGGGTTAATGTTAAGTGTAGCTGCCCAGGCACAGACTAAGAAAAAATCTGCACCAGCTAAGGTAAAAGTTCCCGAAACAGTTGATGCTTCCTTTAAAAGCACGTATGCCGTTGCGGAAAATAGCAAATGGAGCAAAAATTACACTGGTAATTATGTAGCAGTTTTCACGAATGCAAACAACCAGGAGCAAACAACCGAGTATAATACCAACGGTGTGCTCATCAAGTCAAAAACTACTTTAGACCTGGCTGCTTTACCAGAACCTGTAACTACCGCGGTAATGAAAAGGTATCCCGGGGCAACTGTCTCCGAAAGTGTAAAAGTAGAAATACCAGGCCTTGCACCATATTACAAGACTAAAGTAAAGGTTTCAGACACTAAAGAAAAAGTATTATTAATAAGTGAAGAAGGAGCAGTGACGTATTAAGATTTTGCTGGTTTAGGGTTTTATTAGGGTAAAACGGGAGTAGTCTTACTCCCGTTATTTTAAAATTTAGTTTATACCTTTTATGAAAACAACCCCGCTTTAAAATTCAATGGTACTTTATCCTCTGAGTGAAAATTCTTAAGCATAAACAAAAAGGCATTCCGAACCCGGGATGCCTTTTTTGTGATGTAGCATTGAATATTGTTCATTTTTTCTTCTTCCGTGTACGATTCCACCACATAATAAATCCGCTGGCGGGAAAAAAAGTGCCTAACAGGCAGGCAAGCAAGCCAATTATTTTCGATGGCAGGCCATAGATAGATGCTATGTGAACCGGTTTAAAGGTCGCCCGTACCCGCTGGCCCATGTTTCGTTCTGTAAATAGCTGCCTGCTGACGATGTTTCCGGCATAAGCATCTACGTAATAAATATCACTTGCTGACTCGTGTATTGCGGAGCGCTCCAGCAGGCTGATAGCATAAGGTTCGGTAACATCCTTAGGAAGGGTGAGGTTGTAGTATACAGCATCGTTGATTGTGCCTGTCACAGCCTGTAATGCCTGCTCCCGGTTGATCTTTAGGGAACTAATGTTCTCTCCGTTTTTAGGGACCTTCGGTCTTTCCATAGAAGTTCCGGTAACAGTATAAATGCCTTTATTGAACCATTCAAAAGACCATGCAAGTCCTGTAAAGGCAAACACCAGGAGGAAAATGGCACTGTAAAAACCGAAGACCACATGGTAATCATGATTCAGTCTTTTAAAGCCCGCTCCGGCTTTTATCTTTAATCGTTGTTGAAGGATCTGCCTGTTCCTTGGCCACCAGAGGATAATACCTGTGAGCAGGATTACCAGGAATATGAGGGTACTCACCCCGACAACTATTTTCCCTATATCGCCGCCAAGCATCCAGCGGTGCACGTCCATCACCCAATAGAAACACGACGCCCGGTGATTGTATATCTCCTTTATATTGCCATCGTAAGGGTCTACAAATGCCACCAGCCTCAAGCCTTCAGCGGGTTTTGCCTTTTCATCTTTTGACCTAGTTTTTTGTTTCCCTTCTGTTTTCTTTCTACCTGCAGGGTTTTTTGTAAAAGAAATCTCTACGTTTCTTGCCGGGTTGCTATACAGCTTCACCGAAGTGATTTTGGCCACCGGTTCTGCCTGCAGCACCCGGTTAATGAGTGTATCAAGGGGGAGCCGGCTTGTTTGGGCGGTGCTGTAGTAGCGGTGCTTATGAAAAAGCTGCATAAGTTCTTTCTCAAAAACCAATATGGCACCTGTGAGGCAGGTCACCATGATAACCAGGCCCGCGCCCAAAGCCAGGTATAAGTGTATCCTTCTAAAAAAAACTTTCATGTGGTTTAATATTAAAAAACGGCAAGCCACCAGGATATGGTGGCTTGCATTATAATGATCGTTTACTTAAAACTTAAATGAAATAGTAGTAATAAATTGTCGTGGTGCAATCGGGTTTACGCTGTAGTTCTCATGCACGTAATAATTGAATTCATTGAAGAGGTTGGAAACCTTCGCCATCAGGGAAATCTTTTTGAAGGTATAACCTGCAGACAAGTCTACAGTTGTAAATCCATCTACAGCGATCAGCCGGGAAAAGGATTGTGCTTGTTGTTGTGTATTATTCCATCCGCCAAAACGCTCGCCAATGTAAAAGCCGGCTGCGCCAATTTTCAGTCCTTTCAGGCTTCCATGTTGGAAAGTATAAAAAAGGCTGGTATTGGCTGTTTGGGCTGGCGTGTTGACAAGGCGCTCGCCTTCCACGTAATTACCTTTGGCTTTTTTGGTTTTGGTATAACGCATGTTGTTGTAGCTATACCCCGCAAGAAGGTTCAACCCTTTAACGGGTTGGCTGGCGATATCAATTTCCAGGCCGTCTGAAGTGGTTTGCCCGGCCAGTTCCTTAAGGGCAGTGTTATTGTTTATCGTTACGCCGTCGGCGCCAAACATTGCGGTCTGTGCCAGGTTATTATTGATGATACGATAAAGCGTAAGATTTGCGGATAGCCTGCCATCAAACCATTCATTTTTTACACCCAATTCAAATTGGTCGATCAGTGACGCGGGAAGTGCGTTTCCAAATACATCCGTACCACTGTTTACTGAAAATGAGTTGGAGTAGCTGGCAAAAGCAGAAATATTCTTAGAAGGTTTATACACCAAACCTATCTTCGGGGAGAATGCATCCGTGTTCCGTTTTTCACCTTTTCCTACGCTATCCTTAACTAAATAATTTGTAGTGACTGCCCCGGCGCCCTGCATTGACCAGCGCACACCGGCAAGTAATTTGAATTTTTCTGAAAGGCTTACCAGGTCCTGTATGTAGGCGCCGTACCTGTTGATAGGTGTTTGCGTTTTAGTTATTTTGCTGGCAGTCGGGATATCATTGCGGGTAACATATTTATCCAGGTCCAGGATATTCAGGGTATCATAAATCTTGCCCGTCACATCAAAAGTATAAGCCTGTGTTTGGTACCGATCTGCGTCTATGCCAGCCAGTAAGGTATGTGAAACTTTCCCGGTCTTAATTTTACCAACCAGGTCAATGTTGCCAATCAGATAATCCTCCTGCGTCATGATCCTTCCAAGGGGACGCGCCCATTTGCCATCGGCTTTGGCCTGGATCCTTTCCACCCCGTAATAATCCCTGTTAAACAGTTGGTAAGCGGCTGTAGTATTGATGCTCCAACGATCATTGATCTTATGTTTTAATATGGCTGTGGCAGTGGTTTGTTTTACCTTATTATACTGCCAGCTTGTGCCAACAAACTGCGAACGGGGTACATTTGGGATAGCCGTGTCCGCAAGTGACCCGATGCCAAAATCCGGGGTGAATTCAGTATCGAGGTAATCTCCCTGGAGGAGGAATTCTGTACGTTCATTGAACTTAAACAGCAGGGAAGGATTAATATAAAATCTTTCAGATTGCACGCCATCCCTGTAGCTGTCTGCTTTTTCGTAGGTACCGTTCACTCGGAAAGCAACTTTTTCTGAAATGGGGCCATAAACGTCAACGGTGGGTTTTATCAAGCCATAACTCCCGGTTCGGAAAGAAATTTCGCCAGCATTTTTAAATTTGGGTTGTTTGGTTACCATATTAATAATACCCCCGGGGGCTACATTGCCGTAGAGAATAGCTGCGCTCCCTTTTAGTATCTCCACTTTTTCAAGAGAACTTACTTCCGGCAAGGTTCCGGAATTTACCCTGGAGCCGTTTTTAAACATATTGTTGCTGGAGAAATTGTAACCTCTTGCATAAAATGTTTCCTGCGTGCTTGCCCTTGTTCCCCCAAGGTAAACGCCGTTCACATTTTTAATGATATCGCTGAGGCGCTGCGTCTGTTGATCCCTGATAACAGATTGACCAACAACAGTGATACTCTGGGGCAAATCCATAGGATGGATGGCAACTTTACCTACCGAAAGGGGTTGTTTATTGAGCCCTTTGCCGGAGGTAAGAATCACTACTTCCATGTCATTTACCTGTTCTGCAAGCACCAGTTTTTCCATAATAGTTTCGTTGTTGAATACTTTCACTTTTATCTTTTGGGTTTGCAGGCCGGCAGAACTGGCATGTAAATGATAAGTGCCATTGCTGATATTATTAAACGTGAATTCACCGGAGGAATCGCTGACGCTGAACAGCTTTAGTTCCTTTAATTCCAGGTTTATGTTAGCCGCTGGCAAGCCGCTTTTCAGGCTGATTTTACCGCTGATATTGGTTTGTGCGATGGAAAAAAAAGCCATACAAAGCATGGCGGCAGTTAGTATTGTTCTCCTTTTCATATTGTTAATTCTTTCTTTGACCTTTTATACTGGTGCAAAGAAACTTTAACAATACCGCCCGGCAGTGACGAATCGGGAAATGCATTTACGCTAAACGGAAACTATTGCCCAAGGCACGAAAAAGAGAAGAATGGCAAAACGCATCTCGGGGAATCCCTACGATGTACGCTCTGCTCTCTTAGTGTAGTAGTAGTTCACAAGGTTTGATGCCTGTGTGTTTTTTAAAAGCAGTGCTGAAGTGGGAAATAGAAGAATAGCCCAGCATAAGGGATACCTCGGTTACGCTTAGGCCTTTATCATACAGCAGGTATTTGGCATGTTCCATCCTTTGGCCCTGGTAAAAATCAAATATTGTGGTGCCGAAGATCTCCTTGAAGCCCTTCTTCAGATAACATTCATTGATAGCCACTTTCCGGCTCAGGGCTTTAATGGTAATAGGTTCACCAATATGCTGGAGCAACACTTCCCTGGCTTTCATGATCTTTTCCCGGTCAGCCTCGTTTGCAAGAAATTTACAGGTAAAGACCGGCTCCTCTTTTTCACCTAACATACAATCCATGCTATAGAGCAACAGGATCTGCGTCTGGGCGTTAATGAAGATATTTTCTAAAGTATCTGTATAATTGTGGTTGAGGAGCGCCTCAATAGCCATGCGGGTCTTATTGCAAAGCGGTAGAATTTTGGTAAAGGAAGACCTGTGTTCAAAGGCCAGCACATTATCGGAAATACTTTCCGGGTTCCTGTGCGCCTTGGCAAACTGCTGCAGGTAAGTGGGAGAAAAGCTGAAACTCATCACATCTACACTATCCACTTTTTCAATACATGTTTTTGAGGTATTTAACTTGCAAAAATCGCATTCCGTCTGTTTCTGCCGGCAGTAGACATTCCCGCTTACACAAAACTTAAGCTCCAGATAATTGGCCTCCGGATTATTTTTTTCAAAATGATATACCAGCACCCCGGTATCCTCGATAGCCCAGTGAGAATTTTTTTTGTACCTGTGGATCAGGTACTTAACGGAGCCGGGCACATGCCTTTCCACTTCCTGTAATACTTCCAGGTCGCCCTGCATAAAGGGCTGCTTATGCGCTAAAGTTAATATGTCTAAAGGTTGGTGCATTATAAAAATACACGCAAAGATAACCAAGCATTCCCATTTTCAGTTATGAGCTGTCTGTAAATGGCAGTTATTACAATTTTATTACAAACCTGGCTGCATTTTCTGCCGAACCGTATAGGATTTCATCCCTCGCCGGTGCCATTGTTACGCGTATTGTCAGGGCCATAAACGTCCTTGAAATCGTTAAAAAGTTGTTTACAAAATGACTTCAAAATAAGGCCGTTAGGGTGCTGATTAACCCCTGATTTTCGTTACATTTGCAGGAATGTGAATTTCCACACTAAAAAGCGTCTTTTTAAGCATTTATGAGTACAGAAACAGTAGTAGTTCCTTCCCTGGCCAACTCCGGCTACAGTGCAGACAGCATACAAGTTTTAGAGGGATTAGAGGCGGTTCGTAAGCGACCGGCGATGTATATCGGAGATATCAGTGTAAAAGGTTTGCATCACCTGGTATACGAGGTGGTAGACAACTCCATTGATGAGGCACTCGCAGGATATTGCAAAAATATCACTGTTGCCATTAACGAGGATAATTCCATCACCGTACAGGATGATGGCCGGGGTATCCCGACAGGCTTGCACACCAAGGAAAACCGGAGTGCGCTTGAGGTGGTGATGACCGTTCTGCATGCCGGTGGTAAGTTCGATAAAGGTTCTTATAAGGTTTCCGGTGGATTGCACGGTGTAGGTGTCAGTTGTGTGAACGCGCTGAGTACGACTTTGCACGTTACTGTACACCGGGAAGGAAAAATATTTGAGCAGGAATATAAAACAGGCATTCCGCAGTACCCGGTGAGGGAGATAGGCGTGAGTGATAAAACAGGTACAAGAGTTCGCTTTTGGCCGGACGACAGCATATTTACCGTAACTGAATACAACAAGGAGATATTGGAAGGCCGTTTAAGGGAACTTGCTTTCCTAAACAGGCGCATCAATATTGTGCTGAATGACTTAAGGGAAAAAGATGATGATGGCAATACCTACACCAAAACCTTTTATAGTGAAGGTGGTATTGTAGAGTTCGTGGAAAGTATAGATAAGAATGCCAACAGGGCACCACTGATCCCCCAAACCATCTATTGTGATGGATATGATGACAAAAGTAATGTTGCGGTAGAAGTGGCCATGGTGTACAATGCCAGCTACCAGGAGCACATTTTTAGTTATGTGAATAACATCAATACCATTGAAGGGGGAACTCATGTGGCAGGTTTTCGCCGGAGCATTACCAGGGTATTCAAGAGTTATGGCGACAAACAGGGTATGTTTGAAAAAGCAAAAGTGGCTATTGAAGGAGATGATTTCCGTGAAGGCATCAGTGCGATCATCTCTGTAAAAGTGCCGGAACCCCAGTTTGAAGGACAGACCAAAACCAAACTTGGCAACAGTGAAGTGATGGGAATCGTGGATACCACCCTTAGCCGGGTATTAGAAGCCTACCTGGAGGAAAATCCCAAAGATGCCAAGACGATCATTCAAAAAGTAATACTGGCCGCACAAGCCAGGGCGGCAGCCAAGAAGGCCCGCGATATGGTACAACGTAAAAGTGTACTGGTAGGCGGTGGTTTACCTGGTAAACTGGCTGATTGCTCTGATAAAGACCCGGGAAGATGTGAGTTATTCCTCGTGGAGGGAGATTCAGCTGGTGGAACAGCAAAGCAGGGCAGGGACAGGAGCTTCCAGGCTATCCTACCTCTTCGTGGAAAAATACTCAACGTAGAGAAGGCGATGGAACATAAGATCTATGATAACGAAGAGATCAGGAACATGTTTACCGCTCTTGGTGTAAAAATCGGCACTGCGGAAGATCCCAAGGCGCTTGATATATCTAAACTGAGGTACCATAAGCTTATCATCATGACGGATGCTGACGTGGATGGTAGCAATATCGCCACCCTGATTATGACTTTTATATTCCGCTATATGAAAGAACTGGTAGAGCAGGGCTTTGTATATATTGCCCAACCTCCCTTATACCTCGTGAAAAAAGGAAAGGAGCAGGAATATGCATGGAATGACCAGGAACGTAAAGCGCTTATCGCCTTATACGGGCAGGGAAAAGACGAGAGTGTGAATACTCAACGTTATAAAGGTCTTGGGGAAATGAATGCCGAACAATTATGGGAAACTACCATGAACCCGCTTACCCGAACGCTGAAGCAGGTGACCCTGGACAGTGCTGCAGAAGCGGACCGCATCTTTAGCATGTTAATGGGAGATGAAGTTCCTCCACGTAGGGAATTCATCGAAAGCCATGCTAAATATGCTAAGATCGACGTTTAGGGCTTAGGCATTAGATTGTAATTAATTATTTAAAAATCAGTTAGTTATACTTTGGTTTAGGTGAAGAACAGGGAGTATTAAGCACTTATTTTTGGCAAAACCGATATTTTTAGTAGCTTGTACCTGTTAAGTTCATATAGGAACCCATATTTACTAACTATAAATTCTATTAAAATGAGTAACATGTTAACAGCGTATTGCATGAAAACAAAGGAGAAAAACGTTCCGATGCAGGATGCAGTAATTACAAAAACCTCTCGTGGTGGTTATATGGCACAAGGCCACGATGGTAAAGGAAACAAAATGACTACTATGTTGGCAGAGGCCAAGGCGTTGGAAGCCGTGAAAGAAGGTGTTGCTAAGAAAGCATGGTAAAAGCATATTTTAAGTAATTAAAAAAGCTGTTCGTAAGAACGGCTTTTTTAATGCACGCAACCTGGTAATTTTATCCTTTGAGAGGAAAAATCATTTGGGCTACGATAAATGAATCTAATAATCTTAGGCACCGAACGGTTTGGAGAAGGAGTGTAATCGGTAAATTATTAAAGCGGGAAATTACAAAGTGGAGCTGTTTTCCGACCCTGGCTAAGCAGGCACAGACTTGTTAATTGCATTAGTATGCATTTTGCTAATGAAACGGTGCAGTTCACTCATACTTTTAATGTCTTCTACTACTAGGATACCATTTTTACCTACTTGTTTCAGTTTTCCCTTGTTAGTGCCGGTTTGCAGGAAATGGAGGATACCATTAAACGTAGCACTCTGAAAATACGGAGATTCGGGATTGCTTACGAAAAAACATTTTAATGTTTCGTTTTTCAGGAACATTTTCTCGAAGCCAAGTTCCACCGCAATTTTCCTGCACCGGACCGTGGTGAACAGGTCTTCAACTTCCGGCGGTATGGGGCCAAACCGATCGGATAACTCGGTATGGAAATTCACAAGGTCTTCTTCCGTCTCACAATTATCCAGCCTTGAATAAAGGCTCAGTCTTTCCGTTATACTTTCCACATACCTATCGGGGATAAGGATCTCCAGGTCAGTATCGATGCTGCAGTCTTTTACAAAATCATCCTGTTCGCGGATCTCTTCTTTGAATAGGTCGCGGAATTCGTTTCGCTTTAGTTCTTTGATGGCTTCATCCAGGATCTTCTGGTACATTTCAAAACCGATCTCTGCTATAAACCCGCTTTGTTCACCGCCCAACATGTTTCCTGCACCGCGGATATCCAGGTCCCTCATGGCGATCTGGAAACCACTTCCCAGGTCGCTGTATTGTTCCAGTGTACT
>JAKFCK010000031.1:0-2251 GCA_036676685.1 Chitinophagaceae bacterium
CTCGACCTCCCCCGCCACCCAGCGGGCATAGTCAAAGTCGTGAATCATCAGGTCGAGCATCATCCCGCCGGATTTTGCTGCATCCAGGAAGTTGCCACTATAATTATTCACCTTGCAGTTTAATACTTTTAAAGTACTGTGATCGCTGCTTCCCGAAGTGTCCGTTGAAATAAAAACGGAAGATCTAACCTTGCTTAGATCAAGATCCATGTGCATTAACACAAGGCTGTTCCCTGCTTTTAATTGTATCAAAAATGGAAGTGCATCCGTGCCGGTCCTGAACCGGGTAACCGTCTTCGGGTTTGATCTGATACTGGTGTTGGTTGTGATCGTTAAAGGAGCAGTAAAATGGTAGCTGTTTGCCGTGAGATTGATGACAAGATTGTTGTTGCTGTTTTTTACAAGTTGTTGCCGGATCTCCTCAACAGAGGCACAGTTCACAAACACCGTTTTTTTATTTTGGATGAGGGAATTTTTTGTAAACCATTTTGCGCCGGTAGTTGTGTAGGTGTTGGCTTCAAGTTGCAGAAAAGTTTGGCTGTTGTAAAAGCCGGGGGTATCGGAAAGCCGCCCTTTTATTCTGGAAGCGCTTTTTGATCGCAGCGAATCACTGATTTTATTATTTTCACTTTTGGCAGCCATGGGAATAAAAGAACGATTCGTTTTTTGAAGTGTTAAAGTTGTTTTCTTAAATCCTGGCAGTAAGGTTTGCCGGGTATCCTTGCTTGCCAGGTTGCCGGAAAAATAAAATCCATCCATTTTGTCGTGGGCCAGGTAGACGTTACTGTCGTTCCTGTTGTAGATAAGGTTATTAATTACCTGGATATTATAAGGCGGTTCCGACCGTTCCGTATCGGACCCTTCGCAAAAACTTAGCGGGGCACATTCATAAAAACTATTATTGGCCACTACGGCGTCAGAAGCAGTCACATACCGGAAGGCGGCGGAGTTCGGTACACCGTTCATAACGGATAGGGGAGCACGAAAACCTGTACCCCGGCACTGGTAGAAAAGGTTGTTCACCACCCATTGCCCTTTGTTGATGATACGTACACCACCTGTTCCTGCTTTGTTGTTACCCAGGAACACATTGTTCTCCACCTTATTAAAATCCCCATGCCGGAGTACTACGGCTCCCTGGCAGTTTTTGAACAGGTTGTTCCGTATCACGTTACTCCCGGATTTCAGGGAAACGATCTCCGTTTCGCCATCACAATCCTCGAAAAAATTATCCGTGATCTGCGTGTTGGAATTGAATTCGCAATGCTGTGATACACCCACGCGGATGATCTCACCGGAGTTGGAAGCCAGTGGTAACCGGAAGCCAAAATAGTTGTGGTCAATGGAGTGAAAGTTTTCCCGGCTTCTTTCATCATCCAGGATAACCGCAAGCAATACGCCCATATTTTTTTTGTTGAAAAAACTGCAGTGATCCAGCCGGTTATTCCTGCCATAAAACGATACCCAGTAATTTTCGTCCATCCGTTTTGGGTTATTAAAATCGTTGATCACGGTGTTGGTTACCCGGCAATTGTTGGCCAGCTGGTTCTTATTCACCCGGAAACTGAAAACAGGGTTGTCGCCGGCGTAACCTTTGGTAAAATACAGGCCGTCTACTGTGATGAAATCTCCTCCAAGTTGAAGCGATGATTTGCCGGACAGGATCACCTGGCCTGCTGTTTCTGCGCGGAACTGGATCGGTTGTTCTTTTGTGCCGCGGCAGTCCAGGCGGATATCGATGTTATTCCACACACCATTTTTGAGTATGATCACATCGCCCGGATGCGCATTTTTATTAGCGGCATTTAGTTCCGCCGCATTACTCACCAGGATATTCTGTGCCGTTGCAGCAGGTGAAGCTCCCAACAGAACCGACAAAAACATTACAGCAATTATCTTCATCTTATTTTGTTTTTTTTACAGCCAATCTTTGAGAAGATTCCCGGATAAATAATTTTGGTTTCAAGACTTTTTCTACGCCACTCATGTCTTCGTTATTATGCATCGTTTCTATAAACAGTTTGGCGGCTATTTTGCCTAATTCAAAAGAAGGTTGTTCCACGCTGGAGACTGCAGGGGATACGAGGCTTACTACCGGTTCATTATTAAATCCTACAAGGCCGATATCCTGCGGCATCTTTAATCCTCTTTTTTTTATGGCCAGCATGGCACCGATGGCCATCCTGTCGCTGATGGTGAAAATGGCATCGGGCCGTTTTTTCATGGACAACAATTCTTCGGTGGCAAAATA
>JAKFCK010000032.1:0-6610 GCA_036676685.1 Chitinophagaceae bacterium
ATGATGTAATAATGTATGGAACACTTGTCGGTAAGGTTCAGTATGACCTCTCCCGCGCTGTAATAATGACCACGGAGAACACCGTTCACGCAGCGGGTGCATATACATACAGGGGATACAACTACAATTGGAAGCAACCGGATGTTTCAAAATATAAGCACCGGACTTTTAATGGTTACAAAAGGAGTGATGGGAGAACCGGGACAGCAAATTATTGGCTGTTTGTTCCCATGGTATTTTGTGAGAACAGAAACCTCGATGTAATTAAAGATGCCTTGCACAAAGTGCTGGGCTATTCTGTAAAAGATAAATACAAAAATTTTACTAGTGAACTGCTGAAAGCATTCCAGGAGGGCGAGGATCTCGAGGAGGTCGAATTTCTCCCATCGGAAAATCGTAACGAGCGGGCCTTTAAAAATGTTGACGGAATTAAATTTTTAAATCATACTGGCGGATGTGGTGGCACCAGGCAGGATGCGGCTACGTTAAGCGCTTTACTTGCGTCCTATGCAGATCACCCTAATGTTGGTGGGGTAACAGTATTGAGCCTGGGTTGCCAGCATTTGCAGGTAGAATATTTTTTAACTGATTTGCATAAAAGAAATGCTGCATTTGACAAACCGCTTTACATATTTGAACAACAAAAGGCTGCAAGTGAAGAACAGCTTATCAGTGACGCGATTCGTAAAACCTTTGCAGGTCTGGCACAAATAAACAAAATAGAAAGAGAGCCTGCACCCTTAAGTGAATTAACCATAGGCGTAAAATGTGGCGGGAGCGATGGTTTTAGCGGAATATCTGCAAATCCTGCAGTTGGCTACGCTTCAGATATACTAGTCGCGCTCGGAGGTAAAATATTACTCGCAGAATTTCCTGAGTTATGCGGTGCAGAGCAGGAGTTAATCGACAGGTGTCTTAGCGAAAGCACAGCAAAAAAATTTGTAAATCTTATGGAATCCTATAACGACTTGGCCGAAAGGGCTGGATCAGGCTTTCACATGAACCCGTCTCCGGGGAATATAAAAGATGGTTTGATCACCGATGCTATTAAATCAACCGGTGCAGCAAGAAAGGGGGGCACCTCGCCTGTCGTTGATGTATTAGACTATACAGAACAGGCCACTAAGTCAGGACTCTCACTCGTATGCACACCGGGTAGCGATGTGGAAGCCACCACGGGAAAAGCAGCATCGGGGGCAACACTTATCCTGTTCACTACGGGCCTTGGAACTCCCACAGGCAATCCCATAGCGCCCACTATAAAACTGGCTACTAATTCAATGTTAGCCAGGAAAATGAGCGATATAATTGACATCGACACCGGTGGTATCATCCGTGGTGAAAAAAGTATTGCCCAGATGGGTGAGGAGATTTTAGAATATTGCATCAAAGCAGCCAGTGGCGAAGTTATTCCCAAAGCAGTGCTTTTAGGGCAGGATGATTTTATTCCATGGAAGCGCGGCGTCTCTCTTTAAATTACCAAACCAAAATATGTTTGACCTTACAGGAAAAGTTGCGGTGGTAACAGGCAGCGGAAGTGGCATTGGAAAAGCGGTGGCTTTGTTGTTCGCCCGGAACGGGGCGGTTGTCCACCTTTTGGACCTGAACGAAGACGCGGTCAATGGAACGTTACAGGAAATTACCACGGGAAAAGGGGAAGCTACATCAATGGTTTGCGATGTCACATCGCAGCAGGCTGTTAAGGAAGCTTTTTGCCCCATTGGAAAAATTGATATTTTAGTGAATAGTGCAGGTATATCTTATGTTGGTAATATTGAGAATACACCTGAAGCTGACTTTGACCGGTTATACAATGTAAATGTGAAAGGCGTGTATAATTGTTTATTCGCCGCAGTGCCACTCATGAAGCATAATAACGCAGGGGTTATATTAAACCTTGCTTCTATCGCAAACCATGTTGGGTTGCCTGACAGGTTTGCATATTCAATGACCAAAGGCGCGGTATATGCGATGACACTTTCAGTGGCACGCGATTACATACACAATGGAATACGTTGCAACTGTATTTCCCCGGCCAGGGTGCATACGCCTTTTGTCGATGGATTTATCAAGAAAAACTATCCTGGGAAAGAAGAGGAGATGTATGAGAAATTATCCAAATCTCAACCTATTGGTAGGATGGCAAAGCCCGATGAAATAGCGCACCTGGTCTTGTACCTGTGTTCTGATGAGGCATCTTTTATTACAGGATGCGACTATCCGATTGATGGCGGATTTATCAACTTAAATAATTAATATAGATATCGATGAAACTGATCAGATATGGGGAAGTGAATAAAGAAAAGACCGGCGTTATTGTTGACGATCTAAACTATGATACGACTGGTTTTGGGGAAGATTATAATGAGCATTTTTTTGAGTCAGGAGGTCTTGTAAGACTTCAGCAATACCTCGATGCTAACCTGGACAACCTCCAACAAATACCCGACGGTATACGCCTCGGATGTCCTGTTGCACGACCTTCAAAAATCATCTGTATAGGTTTGAATTATGCAGATCATGCAAAAGAAACAAATGCAAAGGTTCCTGGTGAACCGATAATTTTTTTCAAATCCACAACAGCTTTAATTGGCCCAAACGATGATGTGGTCATTCCAAAAAATTCAAAGAAGAGTGATTGGGAAGTGGAATTAGCGGTCGTTATCGGAAAGAAGGCATCGTATGTAGATGAACAGGATGCTTTAGAATATATAGCCGGCTACTGTCTTCACAACGATCTCAGTGAACGTGAGTTTCAGCTCGAAAGAAATGGGCAATGGGTGAAAGGAAAAAGCTGTGATACGTTTGCTCCGCTAGGACCATTCCTTGCTACAAGAGAAGAAATTCAAAATGTAGATGATCTGGAGGTATGGCTTAAACTGAACGGCCAGGTTGTGCAGAAGAGTAATACTAGCAACTTCATTTTCAAAATACCTTTTCTCATCTCTTACCTCAGCCAGTTTATGACCCTCTTACCAGGGGATGTTATCTCTACAGGCACGCCTGCAGGTGTTGGTTTGGGTATGAATCCGCCACTGTATCTGAAGCCTGGAGATGTAATGGAATTAGGTATAGCAGGCTTGGGTATATCCCGGCAAACTGTTAAGGCCTATGTTGCCACTTGATCCCCCTGGCCATTTTTGCACGTTCAATGCTGGAGGAGATAGCTGGATAACTGATGAGGCTTTGAATATTCAAGAAATTCCTTCTCTCAGATGTACAAGAACATACAGTTGCAGTTAAACACATCGCAACCAAACCTATTATTCAATTCAATAATACCTGGTCCATGAATTTAAATCTGGAAGATAAAATCGTAATTGTGACAGGCGGAGCTAAAGGAATAGGAGAAGGAATTGTCAGGCTTCTCGCCAAAGAAGGGGCCATTCCGGTCATTGTCGGCCGTAGTGAGGGTGACAATAAAAAACTGGCTGATGAAATATTATCGTCAGGTGGCAAGTGCTTTGATGTTGCTGCAGAGCTGACCGTTCCTGGTGACTGTAAAAAAGCAGTTGATGCTGTGATACAAAAATATAACCGCATCGATGGATTAGTTAACAATGCGGGTGTTAACGATGGTGTCGGCCTCGAAAATGGCAACTATGAAAAGTTTATCGCAAGCCTGCATAAGAACCTTGTGCATTATTATTTAATGGCCCAATATGCGCTGCCTGAATTAATTAAGTTCAAAGGGTCAATTGTAAATATTGGTTCCAAAACAGCTGAAACAGGCCAGGGGGATACATCAGCATACGCAGCATCAAACGGGGGGCGTAATGCCCTTACAAGAGAATGGGCCGTTGAACTTTTAAAATATAACATCCGGGTAAATGCGGTGATAGTTGCTGAATGCTACACCCCTTTATACGAGAAGTGGTTAAAAACTTTGCCAAATCCGGAAAAACAGTTGAAAGAAATTACAGCCAAAATTCCTTTTGAAAACCGGATGACTACTTCTGAAGAAATTGCAAATATGGTTGCTTTTTTATTATCTGATAAATCGAGCCATACAACCGGTCAGTTGATTCATGTAGACGGTGGTTATGTTCATTTGGACAGAGCATTGAGCAAGTGAACAGCGACCCTTTGGTAAAAGTACTTTTTTTTACTATTGTTTTTCTTTGCATAGGCAGGCCATGTACATAAGGGTAAGTATGTTTTTTACTACTAAAATAAAATTCGCATTCCACAATCCGGTAGTATTTCGCTTGTACCCGCAGCTTGTAGTCATACATTAATTTTTCAGCGGTAGTTTTATAAGAGTGTAAGCAGGTAGAATGGTTTTCGTCAGTGATTGTTAGTAAATCTTTCATCTAAGATTTTTGACGAAGGAACATCAATAAACCCGCTAAGTAGAGGTCACTTTGAAAATTTTATACATTTATACAATAATTTATACATTTATACAATAAATAGTATTTAATAAAACAGGGTATGTTTAGTGCCCATCAAAATTCCTGATAATAAAAATGGCGTGCTCTTCGGCTCGCCAGGTAAATTATTTTTTCGAGTAGATTTTTTATTCGGCCTGCACACTTGCTCCGGGTGCATTAGATTTTACAGCATCTATTCCACCATCCCTGCTGCCAGCAGATTCATACATTTCCCTGGTTCCAATGATTTGCCCATTGCAAGCTGTTAAGTTGAAATAGTATTTCCCGTTCTATCTTTTCATTTTACTATCATCTTTTAAATTGTTCGTTACAGAATCAATTCTATTAGTACAGGCAGACTTACTGTTATATCTTTCACTAGCCAGGATCTTTTGTCCGTTATTTGCTTTGGGGCTGAAATAATACTGACCATTGGCACCGGTTTTAGTTACAATCTTTCCCATAAGGTTTTTCTCGGTTTTATCTGGTTACTTACCGAATGCAAAAATCCCACAAAACATTAATTTTGTGGGATTTAAGTATTTTTTGATGGTCTCTATGTGACCGCGTTAGGATTCAAACCTAAAACCTTCTGATCCGTAGTCAGATGCTCTATTCAGTTGAGCTACGCAGCCATTTTATTTTTTATCAGCGCTCTCACTTCCTAAAACCTTCCCGACCAGGGTCGGGATGCTCTAATCAGTTGAGCTACGCAGCCATTATTTTAATGGACGGCAAATATACAGCTTTCTCCTTTTAAAAAAAAACTACAAGTCTGCTAAAAATTGAGAATGGATATAATCCACCACATTTTCCAGGCTTTTGGTCTCTTCGAACACCTTAAGCTGCCGGTCTGCACCGGTTCCTGTTTCCAGGATCCTGTGTACATGGCTGATGGCGTGCTGGCTGCCGAGGTGAGGGATCACGTCATCTACGAAGTCCAGCAATTCATAGATCAATACCCTTGTATTTACTTCTGTTTCTTTGCCAAAATCGATCATGCTGCCATCGATACCATAGCGGCTGGCCCGCCATTTGTTTTCGTTCAGCAATGCCCGGCTATACATCATAAAATTCAGGTTCTGGTTGCGCAGTTTGTATAATTTAGCACAAATAGCCTGGAACAATGCCGTGATGGCGATTGTTTCTTTTACCGTCATGGGTATATCGCAGATCCTGAACTCCACTGTATTAAAAAACGGGTGGACCCGCAGATCCCACCATATTTTTTTTGCATTATCTATGCAATTGGTTTTCACCAATAGTTTTATATAACTATCATAGGCTTCTATACTTTCAAAAAAATCGGGGATACCCGTGCGCGGAAACTTATCAAAAACTTTTGTGCGGAAGGATTTATAACCTGTTGTGCGTCCTTCCCAGAAAGGGGAGTTGGTGCTTAAGGCAAAAACATGCGGTAAAAAATACCGGGCACTGTTGGCAATATGGATGGCCATTTCGCGGGTCTCCATGCCGACATGCACATGCAGGCCGAAAATAAGGTTGCTGCGGGCAGCCTCCTGCAATTCATTTACGATCTCGTTGTAGCGGATGTGTTCCGTGATGAGCTGGCTTTCCCAATGACTGAAAGGATGGGTGCCGCTGGCACCGACCCAAAGGCCCAGGTCCCCGGCAATACCGCTGATGGTCCTGCGAAGGGTGCCCACATCTACAAAAGCTTCATCCACGTCTGCACAGATATCCGTACCCACTTCCACCACCGCCTGGTGCATCTCTGCCTTCACTTTTTCCCGTAGCAGCTTATGGCCTTCCTCCACGATTTTTTGCTCATGGCTTTTCAGTTCCCTGCTTTGCGGATCTATCACCATGTATTCTTCTTCTACACCAACCGTGAATTTTTTATAATTAAGAGAGGCCATATTTTGATTTGATGATTTGGTGATTTGATAATTGTGGATCATTTATTACGTACAGCTGGAAATTTCAGTGAGGCCCTATTATCAATTATCCATTAATAAACTATCCACTAATCATTATCCATTATCCGCTAACCCATTATCTATTAATAAAGTTTCATGTGCTGGCTACTCCTCTTAATATACTCCCCCCAGGTGAGGTTATCTGCCCCTTCTTCATGCGCCTGTGCTCTTTCTATAGCATAGTTTGCCGCAGTCTCCACTACCCAGTCGAAATTTTCCTGGCCCACGCTGGTCACTTCTGCATCCGGTGCAGGGTTGCAAAAGTCGATGGCATACGGAACACCATCCCTCACCGCA
>JAKFCK010000033.1:0-15214 GCA_036676685.1 Chitinophagaceae bacterium
AGACAAGGATTATCTTCTATGGTGAGCGTGCCGTTGGTGAAGCTGTAACTGTAGTTGGCAGCCACGAGGGTGCCTATTGCCACATTGATGGCGTAGGTGCCCACCGGGCTGGTCTGCACCGCAGTCGTAATGATGGCGGGAGTTCCCGTAACACCACTTGTGCCCAGGTCCTGTCCATATGCGAAACCAGAACTGGTATAGGTTAACGGCGGATTCACTTCGCCATAAGGCCTTGTTTTGTTATCTGCTTTTACATTGATCACTGCCTTTTGAATATTCACCCTTCCCAATCCGTAAGTAACTTTGAAGTTTGGACTTTGCAAAGTACCTGGTACGATCGTTTGCTGGCCTGCACCAAGGCCTGTGATCATATTGAGTGAGAACATGCTTCCAAGGAAGCCGTTATTGATCGCATTCACATCTGCAGCATCGATGATCACTGCCGTGTTATTGGTGCTGGCGTCCTGCGGGGTACTGTTTACGAATGCAAGCAGGCCATTGCTTATCTGAACCTCGCTAAGCGGCACGCTGATGCCGTTTACCATTTGCACTAGCTGGTCATTCACCAATTGGACCAATGTTTCATTTACCATTTGCACCAACCGGCCATCCTGCACCTCAACGGGTAGGCCATTCACAAATTGCACCAGGGTGTTTCCTATTACCTGCACAGTGGCGCCATCAATGATCGGCAAAGCCACGCCATTTACCATCTGCACGAGCTGATCGTTCACCATCTGCACAAGTACATCATTCACGAGTTGTACAAGGCGGTTATTGTCAACATCTACCCATACGCCATTTACCAACTGAACCAGCCTGTTCTCGAGTAATTGCACGGGCTCTTCGCCGGCTACAGGCACAAGCTCGCCATTTACAAAGGCAAGCAGCTGTGCATTGACCATTTGCACGAGCTGGTCATTTACAATCGGTAACTGTTCTCCAAGGTTACCGTTTACCATCTGAACAAGGGTAGCCTGGTTCACCTGTACTGTGCCACCAGACGTAGCCACCAGGCTAGTGCCGTTAGAAATGGAAATTGCATTTAACATTGCCCGGTTGTTGATACCCGGGTAGGCATTGAGCAGGTTAGTGGTTGCGGGGTTCGTGCGGTAATCCAAAACAGACTGCGCAGAAACATCCACCAGGTAATTGATATCAAAGCCGTTTGAACTGTTTACAAAAGCCAGTAGACCATTTGATAATTCGTATTTACGTGAATTAATGATGGACTGGAAGCTGGCAGTGGTGCTTAAGTTAGTGAGTTGAGCATCGGTAAGTGTGCTACCGTTTGTGATCACTGCAAGTGCATTATCCGCCAGGTAAGCTTCGTGAGAAGCCTTAATGACATTTTGCATTTCCGCCGCATTCGCCATGTTTGTATTATCAAACTGGTAATTGAAAGTTACATTAGTGATGGGTTGACCATAACCCACGGTTTGGTTATTGGGGGTTACCGTTACAGGCAACTGCTCGATGGTAAGGATGCCCGGAACAGTATCATAAATATATTTCTCCAGCAACCCGATATCAACGGGATCGCTTGTATCAAACGGGCGCACAGGTTTTATGAAATACTGGTTACCCACATTGGAAAGTGGAGTGGCATTTGTGCTGTAAGTTAAAGTTTCCAGGCCAACGTTCTGAAGTGTCAGCCCGCTTTGACTCAGCGGTACAGTCGTGCCGTCTTTAGGATTATATACCGTGATCTGTGAAGTGAAAGGGGGCAATTGCTCACCGTATTTTTTTGTTTTATTATCTGCTGCCACGCGGATAGTTTTCCTTGGTACATCAAAAAACAACAGTGTATTTGAACAACCACCGTCGCCGATGCCAAGGGCCTCTGTGCAAACTTTTATTGAAGGGTTTCCTCCCAGGTCATTAATTATCGTGGTCACAAGCTGGTTGTTCACAAAAGTTGTGGGCACGGGTTCATCCCGCACATATATTACGGAGTTGCTCGTGAGGTAGTCACCATTTACAGACAATGTAAAAGTGCCGGTTGTATTTTCCGGAGTGATGGTGGAAGGAAAGTCCAGGGAAATGATCACCGGTTTTGGTGCGGCAAAAGTGCGCATTGCGGAATCAGCCTGCAACAGCCCGGCCCCAGCCACTTCCGGGGTGCCAAAACGTAACGCTGCATTTTGGATAAGTGTTTTCACCTGGGCCGGCGTCAGTGTCTCCTGCCTGAATTTTTGCCGCCCTTCTATAAGTAAAGCAGCTACTGCAGCAGCCTGTGGTGCAGCTGCAGAAGTGCCGAAGAAGTTAGAGAAATTGTCCGGATCAATCGGTTGGTCAGGACCCATGTTCACACTGGTATTCACGCCGTCCGGCGCGCTGATATCCGGTTTACTCCTGTTTTGAGTGCCAATCAGCGTGCCACCCAGGGAAGAGTAAGGTGCACTGAGGGGCACAGGGGTGTTAAATGCAGGTGTGCGGAAATAGTTTACGGCACCCACAGCTATTGCACCATCGGCATTCGCGTGCCCTACGATGGTAGATTGGCCGGAATTATATTCCGCGATCACCGCGTCACCACGGAAAATGATATACTTGAAAACGGCGCCGGCTGTGCCCGCACCTTCCCGTGTGATTAAAACATTTGCCTCTGTTTCTGCTACGGAATTGTCCACTGTGAAAGCCAGGAACTCAAAGGGGTCTTTCCCGATATTTACAATGTCGTAACCACAAATGATTTCGTTATTCTGGTTGGTAATGTAAATGTCAAAATCATTGTCTGATCCCCCCTCAAGCGTATCGCCAAGCGAGTAGATGTCATCCACCCACTGGAAAGTTATGGTATAGGATTCGGGTTTCAACCTTAACTTCTGGTATATATCACCACCTCCAAAATTATGTGCGGTTGTTCCGGCCACAAAACCTGCAGGAGCCGGCACAGGATTATATGCGGCAGTATATGATTTGCTACCAAAATTTCCCGCAGAAGAAAAATAAGTTACGCCCTGGCTTTTCACATGATCTACAGCCTTGGCAACCGGGCCGTCTTTTAAGAACGGCTCATTAATAAATGTGATATCGTCTACTATCACATCACAGCCTGAATCTGCCAATTGCCGCACAGCTACATCCAGGTCTCCCTGGCTGATGAATCCCGTTCTGAAGGCAAGCGTTGCCTTTGGAGCAATATCATGTATGATCTGCAACATTGCCCTTCCTTCGTCAGACCTGGGGAAATAAGGATAATCTCCGAGAACCTGCACCGGGGTGGAGTTTACGGGGTTTCCAACACCTGGCAGATCGCCACTGGAAACATCCACTGCGGCAGGGTCGTTACTTTGAGTCCTGAGCGAATTATAACTATCTGAAATGACACCGATCTTCACCCCGGCCCCATGCAGGTCATATCCGTTACGCACCAAATGGCCGCCCACTGCAGTATCTCCTGCATTCTGAATAATACCACTGTTACTGATGGGTGCAAACACTGGTTCGCAGAAACGGATCAGCGCGCCCTGGTCATTAAGCTCCAGGAGGTTGGCGATAGGAAAAAAGCCCGTTGTGATCAGCGTGTTCGTTCCGTTACTGATAAAACCGGTCATGCCCCTGCTGATGAGATAGTTTTTAGTCTGGATCTGCATGCCAGCCTGCGCAATAACATTGATCAGTACTTTGCCGTCTATGATGATCAATAATTTCCTGGTCTCCTCGCTGATCTCCGTGGTAAGCGACGTGAGTATTGCTCCAATAATAGTACGGTTTTTAAATGGTGAGGAAGGGTTAAAAGGTTTGATCACTTCGTCTTCTGCAGGTGCCGCATAAGTAAGCACTACACCACTCAGGATGTTTACCTGCGTGCCGCTCCACAACACACCGGCCAGGTCACTGGACCCGGTGCCTGCACCAATGGTGATGGCACCATAGGGAGCCCATACCGCACCCAACCACTTGGTGGTGCTGCCGGCTGAACCGTTGGCGATATTGAATGCAACTGTTCCTGTAGAGGACGTAAGGCCTTTTCCATGAGTCTCCAGGTAAATACGGCTGGCGCTGCCATCACCCCTGATGCTTGCCAGCACCTTGTTGAGGTCCACATCTCCTTCTACAAGGACCCGGATGATACCGTTCGGGTTATTAGGGCCAAAATCAAATACAAATTTATTAGTGGTACCGGAATTTTTTATTGACCTGAACACGTAGGTGCCCGACCCGTTAAAGGTGATGGTCTTATTGCCGGTGAGGGTAACGTTGCCATACAGGATATTCGGGTATACGTTAGCGTTATTGCTGATATTTTGTGCGCCGGCCGGAATAGGATCGATTGTATTAATGGCAGGCATTGTCGGTAGGGTAGGGAGCGTAGGCGTGCCAGTGACTTCTCCACCTGCCGGAACGGGACCACTATAGGTAGTGCCGGAAGGATGCGTAACGATCCCTGCAACAGAACCACCACCGATGGATATATTTCCATTGGCATTAAGGTTTCCACCAAGTTGAAGGCTGGAACCTGAGGTTACCACGTTGCCTGTAAGATTCTCACTGTTGGCAGCGGAAATATTGCCGGTAACCACGTTACTGTTGGCCAGCTGTACCGTACCACCGCTGTGAATGTTTGCATTGATGGTAGAATTGCCTGTGGAAGTGACCAGGCGATAACTTCCGACTGATCCATTTTGTATAGAGGTGGAGGAACCAATATTGACACCACAACCTGGAAAAAGAGGTGCCTGTTGCCCGGCCCCGGAAGGGCAGTTGACGTCCCCGGCAAACAAAACAAAATCTCTCATCTTTAATTGCTGTGCATTTGCCGGCAGGGAAGCAAGCAAAAAAATTGATGCAAAGGCACTAATACAATGCTTTTGCAGGACTGTAAATACGTTAGTTGTGGCCATCGTGCTTAGATTCGTGTTTGCTGATATAATAAAGTTTCCTATGATTCGATCAAGGACAATAAAACAGGATCTTAAGGTGAATTGGCTTGCGATTTCTACAATAATTATAACCGGTGTTCCGGAATATCCGGACCGCGGGCAATTATTTTTGTGTTGAGGTAGTTAAGCGAGAGAATATTGAATAAGGGCTACAAGATAAAAATATTTTTTGTAATACTAATAGATTCTTTAATGTATATTTATTTCTGTTTACTCTTTAGGTGTTATTAACCAACGGTTTATTTCTATTTTTGTTTTTGGCGCCGGGGGTATTTGTTTAGCCTGCGGCGGAAATTCTATCCATTATCTTTAACAAAACTTCTTTCTTCACTTGCCAGATACCAGGAATAGTGGGTTAATGTAAATAGGCCCGTGGCGGATTAGACCCATAATACAATGAAAGAACGTTTACACCGGATTTTAAACATAAAAATTTCAGAATCCAGCCAGGTTTTTGATCTTCTCACAGTTCAGTTTTTTATAGGCCTGGCCGTGGCATTCCTGAACATTGTTTCCCTTTCGCTGTTCGTGTACAGTTTTCCTGTGCAGACCCTGCCGGTCGTATACCTCTGCATAGCAGTGCTGATGATGCTTTGCAATATGGGCTATGAAAAACTTGAGCATAAATTTTCTCCTCCCGAACTTTTAAAGTGGGTGATCGGTCTTAGCGCTGCTCTTCTGATGGTGATTGGGATAGGCCTTTTCGTTGGTAATAAGCAACACTTTATTTTTATCCTGCTCGTCAGCAATACACTGGTGTATATGATCATAAGCTTTGCTTTCTGGGGCCTGGTATCATTATTATTTAATGTGCGGGAAAGCAGGAGAGTATTTTCCGTAGTGGGCGCCGGGGACATACCCGCCAAACTGATCGGTTACTTAGTATCACCATTACTCATCGGGGTCTTCGGGCTAAAGAACCTGGTTTTTGTGGCAGTTTTTTTTCTCCTTTGGGGAGCATTCCTTTTTAGCCGGATCATAAGAAAAAAAAGCTGGGAACAGATCCGCCACAAGGCACATGCCCATGTTGCCGAACATCATGAAGTGCCTACCGTAAAACAAAACGACCTGGTGAACTTTCTTTTTAAAGACAGGCTCATATTTGCGATCTCTTTACTGTCCATCATTAGTTACAATGTTTTCATGTTCGTGGACTTCACCTTTATTGCACAGGTTAAAATAAGCTTTGAAAACATTGCAGATCTCGCCATTTATGTTGCCACTTTTTTCGCCCTCGGCAGGTTCATTGCCGTGATATTCAAGCTGCTTTTTACCAGCCGGGTCATAGAGCGTTTGGGGATCATCAATTGCCTGTTTATCACTCCCCTGGTGCTGCTGCTCTCCTGTATCCTGTTTTTGTGGTTTGGAGATGATGCCCACACCAACATTTATATATTTGGTGTGATGGCCATGCTGACCGAAGTGCTGAGGTCTACCATGCAGGAGCCGGTATTTTTTATCCTCTTTCAACCTCTTAAAGAACAGTTGCGTCTCAAAGGGCATATTATTTCCAAGGGGTACATGCTCCCGCCATCGCTGATTATAGTGGGACTTTCGCTATTATTCTTTTATAACGCCGGGATACCCATTACGATACTATTCACAATAAAGATAATTTTATTGAACCTCCTGGTTTGGGCAGCAATCATTGTGTTTGTGCAGCGGTCCTATCTTAAAACCCTGCATACCTCTATCCGGAAAGGTATTTTCAACACCGATGATATTTTTATCAGTGATCAGAAAGGCATCGATATGCTGTTGAGCAAGGTAAAAACCGGGAAGGTTATTGAAGTGATCTATGCCCTTAACCTGCTGGAAAAAGCGGCATACCCGGATATTGTTCAGTTGCTAATGAACCAGTTAACCCTGGATTCAGACCCGGAAGTAAAAAAATACGTGCTGGACGAACTCAGCAAAAAAGGCACAACAAATCCGGGGTTTTTTAAAAGGATACTGGAAGAAGAGACTGCTGAAGAAGTACAACACAAGCTCATTGATTTCCTATGCAGGCACGACCCCGGCTTTTTGAACCAGCTTTCGGAAGCAATACCCGAACAAAACCCGGAGGTAAAAAAGATTGTGATCGTGAGCTTATTGAATCAGCAGGAATTTCTTTACCTCTTCCGGGCAGGCGAAGAGCTGAACAGCCTCATCCATTCTGTAGATCCCGTGGAGAGGGAACTGGCCGTAAGTATCATCAGTGAAGTGAAGCATGTGCAGTTCTCGCACGTAATCGAAAACCTGGTAAATGACCAGGAGATCTCCGTACGCAGGAAGGCCATCACAGCCGCATGCAAACTAAAAATGAAAACATTACTGCCGGTCATACTGCAGCTTTCGGAGCATCCCACCGATAAGTACCTTGTTTTGCATGCTTTCCAGATGTATGGCGATGTACTTTTCCACGATATAGCAGCCCTCGGCAATGATATCTTACGCAGGCATACCAATGACCTGGTGAAAATTTCCGGGAATGTAAAGGGGCCTCATTCCACCCTTTTTTTACTCACTGCAGCTGATGCCGGGGCCGGTTTTTTGAACAATATTGTGCACGCTTTATGGAACAAAGAATATGAACCGGTGACCACGGAAGAAAAATTACGGTTAAAGGCCATGCTAAATAACTACCTGAAGACCGGCAGTAGTAAGATTATAGATTACAACGGTGTGCCCCCGGTGAAAAAATGTGAAATGCTGAAAGATTCTATGCGCAACGAAGTGAAAGGGGACCTGGTGTCGGCCCTTAAATTATGCGTGTTACTGTTTAATAAAAAAGAGATCAACCGCGTACTTGAACTCCTGGACCTGGAGGGCAGTTCTAAAGTTTTTAATGCAATGGAAATGCTTGAACTGATGTTGCCCCAGAAGATCTCAAAAGATATTAACCAGCTTTTTGATTTTGTATTGGATCCGGCACACCGGAAGGTGAATACTGAAACCTATACCCTGGACGTTTTATTTCAAAAAGTATTTTTTTTACATGCCAACAGTTTTAATCCGTGGACAAAAGCCGTTACCATCTATTGTTCCTGGATCAACAGGGATGAGCCATTGCTAAGGAAAATAGGGAATGGAATTGGCAGCCAGGACCAGGTTATAGTAGCGGAAACCAGGAGTTACGTCCTTAATAATATAAATTAAACCATATGTTGATCATCGAAAAAATCTTACTGTTAAAAAACTCAGACATCTTTAAACGTTGTAGCGAAGTAGACCTGATAGACATTGCCTCAATATGCCAGGAAAACCACATAGACAAGGGAGTTACTTTATTTACTAAAGGGGATACGGGCAACTGCATGTATTTTATTTATTCCGGGCAGGTGTCTATCCATGAAGGCGAACACCAGCTTGCAGTGCTGGCGGAAAATGAAATTTTCGGAGAGTTGTCACTGTTGGACTCAGAGTCCAGGTCGGCGAGTGCTACTACCTTAACAGATTGCGTGCTGCTCAAAATTGAGCAGGAGCCGTTTTATGATGTCATTGCTACAAGCACAGAAATATTAAAAGGGATCATGCGCACGTTGTGCCGCCGGCTCCGCGAGCAGGACAGGGTTACCATCGAGATGAAAAAAAATGTACATTAAGCTGAGCCTAAACGAGCGCGAGGTAATTTTTTTGTTTTAGAGGACCCCTCATTGCTTTTGAGGAGTGGGTATAATAGGTATGTTTTTTAAGGAAATCCAGTTGCCGGTTTTCCCATTCGTTTTCATCGGTGATAAAACCAAACTGCTGTAATTCCTCTTTCAGGCGGTTCGAAATCTCGTCAAAATCCCGGCGACCGAGGTAATCTACATCTGCGTCTCTCAAAATTTTTTGAAGCGTGGTATGGGGTTGATTAGTGATCCTGGTAGCCATGATTAGGTCCCGCACCAGGTCCTGCTCGCTTTCAGTCAGGTCAAAATTCCTGGCATCCTCTAAAAAAATGTCACAGCTTTCTTCTTCGTGCCCCTCGTAGATGCGCAAAAAACCCGCATCATGATACAATGCAGCAATTTTGAGAAGGTAAAGTTCCCGCTCATTGTGGATTTTTTCTTCCCGGGCAATCCTTTCCGCATGACGGAGCACGTCAAGCGTATGATCAACATTATGATACCGGAGCCTGGGATCCAGGCCCTTTAATTTTGTAATAAGGTTCTGTTTTATAGTCTCAAAACTCGTTATGGGCATAAAACTCAGATGTTCAGTGAATCTCGATTGTTATTAACTGGAGAAGGGGACCGGAAGCAAAATAGGATGTCTAAATAGTTTTGGTAAAATATTTTAGAATAACTCTGCTTAAGGTTCTAAAAATACAAATATTAGTAACTTAATTCATAAGTACAAACAGTTATATATATATTTTTAAAATTCGTAAAACTAGTACACGTTTACCGGGCAACCTGTCTTAGATCTGCGGGCACTCCTTCCGCCGCCGTTTCCACCAAAAGCATAGCTTATCTTTACGAGCGTGGTATAATACCAGTCTTTGCTTTTGGGATTGCCCCGGTTAGCTCCGGCGCCTGGATATGCGGCGTCTCCCTTTACTTCCGTACCCCGGTAAGCGAGGTAGGCCGCTTTTGGTCCCCGCGCTGCCGCCAGGATGGAGGAATCCGCATAAGTTCCGCTGACATCATCAAGGTAATCGGTAAAAAGTTTCCTCAGGCCGATTTCCAGCCCTACCTGGAGGTTGTCGGTCAATAGAAATTTTATCCCCCCACCAAAGGGTATGGACATCTGCTTGTTTTTATAGATCTTTTTTTCGGGGTATTCCGGTAATCCCTGCCCTTCAGTACCTAAGGGCCTAAGGTATTCCTTTTTACCGGTGGTATCGAAGGTGTAGGGGCTAAAATGAAATGCTGCAATACCGGCGAAGCCGTAAGGGGTGAATCCGCGTTCTTCGATATCGAAAATATTATATTCTACAGCCAGTTGTGCCTCCAGTATCCGGGATGTGAAACTTACATTGCGTTTCAAAACATCATAGGCAGGAACGCCGGGTTCATCTTTTCCGGTCACCCTAAGATAACTCGCCACGCCCCTGACAGTGAATCTATTAGTGATGTCGTACGACAGTCCGAGCCCGAAAGCAGGATGGGCATCGTTAAACGTAAAACGTTTGGCCTGCAGGTCGCCCTGGTAATTAGATACCCCGGCGTATAGGTCAGCATGAAGTCTTTGGGCAGTAGCGGAGAATTGGAAAAAAATCAAGAGGATACAAAAAATGGGTTTCATTATTTTCTTTATTATATGAGAGGAACCTGACACTAACCAAAAACCGTTCCGATTGTTATTTATTGTGCAGGATCGGATAATTCACATTATATTATTGTGCGGGAGCAAATAATTCAAAAAAACTTCTATTAACCCTTTGCTATTTAAACCAGTACCCTTACCTTTGCACTCCAAATTAAAAAACGGAATTCAAAAGTTCTTTAAATATGTCACAACGAATCAGAATCAAATTACAGTCTTACGACCACAATTTAGTAGATAAATCAGCGGAGAAGATTGTAAAAACTGTACGGAGTACAGGGGCAGTAGTAACAGGTCCAATTCCTTTACCTACTCACAAAAAGATTTTTACAGTGTTGCGTTCGCCGCACGTAAATAAAAAAGCCCGTGAGCAGTTCCAATTGTGCACACACAAAAGATTGTTAGACATATACACCAGCAGCAGCCGCACTGTGGATGCACTAAGCAAATTAGACTTGCCAAGTGGTGTAGATGTTGAGATAAAGGCTTGATGAACCCCCTCGTCCCGATAGCTATCGGGATCGGGAAAGGCACCAGGTAAGTTCTTAAAAGAAATAAATATTGAACACCTAACTCCGAATTCGGAGCGCTGGGTATAAAAAAGATACAATGAAAAGTATTATTGGTAAGAAGATTGGGATGACCAGTATCTTTGATACAAACGGCAAGCAGACTGCCGTAACTATCATAGAAGCAGGCCCATGTGTCGTTACTCAGAAGAAGACCACCGAAACGGATGGTTACAATGCACTCCAGATTGCATTCGGCGACAAAAAAGAAAAACACTCCATCAAAGCCGAACTCGGCCACTTTGCAAAAGCTAATACAGCTGCTAAAAAAATCGTCCAGGAAATACGCGATAGCGAATCAGATAAAAACGTTGGTGAATCAATTACAGTTGACATATTCGCCGAAGGCGACAGCGTTGAAGTAATCGGTACCACCAAGGGTAAAGGTTTCCAGGGTGTGGTTAAGCGTCATGGTTTCCATGGTGTTGGTGGCCAGTCACACGGTCAGCATGACCGTTCACGTGCACCGGGATCTATTGGTAACTCATCAGATGCCAGCCGTGTATTTAAAGGTATGCGCATGGGCGGTCGTATGGGCCAGGACAGGGTTACCATGAAAGGACTGAAAGTGGTAAAGATATTCGCAGAAAAAAATTACATACTGGTGAGCGGGTCCGTTCCGGGCCATAACGGTTCAATCGTTTTAATTAATAAATAAAATGAATTAGCTAATTAGCTGATGTGCTAATATGCTAATGAGAAACAGAATTTAAAATAGGATGTATTAATTGGCTCATCAGCACATTAGCACATTAGCAAATTGAAGAATATGCAACTAGATATATTAAATACAAAAGGCGAGAAAACCGGCAGAACAGTAGAACTTCCGGAAGAGATCTTCGGGATTGAGCCAAACGATCACGTTATTTATCTTGCAGTGAAGCAATACCAGGGTGCACAACGCCAGGGTTCACACAAAGTAAAAACGCGTGCTGAAGTAAAAGGTTCTTCCAAGAAACTCCACAAGCAAAAAGGAACCGGTGGTGCCCGTAAAGGTAACCTGCGTAACCCTTTGTATAAAGGTGGTGGTACCATCTTTGGCCCAAAACCACACAAATACGATATCAAACTGAATCGTAAAGTGAAAGACCTGGCTAAGATGAGTGCGCTTGCTTATAAGGCAAAAGAAAATGCAATCGTGGTATTGGAAGATGTGAACATGGATGCGCCAAAAACAAAAACATTCTCAGGTATTTTGAACAGCCTGAACATCGGCCGCAAAAAAGCACTTTTCGTGATACCTGAGTACAATGACAATTTCTACCTGAGCCTGCGTAATGTACAGGGTGTGAATGGTACTGTGATCAGCGATATGAATACTTATGATATCCTGAATGCAAATGTGTTGGTGTTAACTGAAAGTGCAGCGAAACTTTTCTCAATGGAGGAAGCTGAAGCGGAAGCATAAAATAAATTAGCTAATTAGCCAATGTGCTGATGTGCTAATTAAGAATAAAAATTAACAAAGTTTCAATTAGCATATTAGCTAATTAGCAAATTATCAAATTAGAATTATGAAACTGTCTGACGTTTTAATAAAGCCAATTTTATCTGAGAAGGCTAACAAGCAATCAGAAAAAATGAACCGTTACACTTTTGTTGTAGACAGGAAGGCAAACAAACTGGAAATTAAGAAAGCCGTAGAACAATTTTACGGTGTTCAGGTAGAAGATGTGAACACAGCAGTGATGCCTTCTAAACTGAAGTCAAAATATACTAAAGCCGGATATATTGTAGGCCGCAAGCCTGCAAAAAAGAAAGCAGTAGTAACTGTTGCCGAAGGCGAAACAATTGATATCTACGGAGCAACTGTTTAAGCCCTCGCACTAACGAAAGTTAAAATGAATGGTAATTCTGCTACCGCAAAATGCAGAGATTAATAAAATATAAAAAGTTCCAACAATCTCTTTAAAGGATTTAGGACGAAGAAAGAAAATGGCACTTAGAAAATACAAACCAACCACAGCAGGTACTCGTTGGAGAATTGGTAACGCTTACGCGGAAATCACTACGAACGTACCTGAAAAATCTTTGCTTGAAGCGCAAAAGAATACTGCTGGTCGTAACTCCCAGGGTAGGAGGAGTATGCGTTACATGGGCGGCGGAAACAAGATCATGTACCGTATCGTGGATTTTAAGAGAAACAAAAAAGATATTCCAGCCACTGTAAAAACCATAGAGTACGATCCAAACCGTACGGCTTTTATCGCTTTATTGAATTATGCAGATGGAGAAAAACGTTACATACTTGCTCCACAAGGTTTGCAGGTAGGCCAAACCGTTATCAGCGGCGATAATGCAGTACCGGAATTAGGAAATGCATTGATGCTTAAGAATATGCCTTTGGGTACCAATGTTCACAATATTGAAATGCAGCCTGGCCAGGGTGGTATCCTGGTAAGAAGTGCGGGTACTTCTGCACAGCTGAATAACAAAGAAGGTAAATATGCTGTACTGAAAATGCCAAGTGGTGAATTAAGGAAGATCCTTATCAACTGCTACGCAACAGTAGGTGTTACCAGCAACAGTGACCATAGCCTGGAGAGCATGGGTAAAGCAGGTCGCAGTCGTTGGAAAGGTATTCGTCCACGCACAAGGGCGGTAGCGATGAACCCTGTAGATCACCCGATGGGTGGTGGTGAAGGTAGAGCATCAGGTGGTCACCCACGTAGCCGTAAAGGTAAATACGCTAAAGGCCAGATCACCCGTACACGTGGTAAAGGTTCAGATAAAATGATCCTTACACGCAGGAACGGTAAGAAGTTGCCTAATAAATAGAAAATGTGCTAATTAGCCAATAGGCTAATATGCCAATGATTTGATAGTTAAAATGCTCTGATATTTCAGAGAAATAAACAAAATTTCAAAATAGAATGTAATAATTAGCTAATCAGCAAATTATCACATTAGCAAATTAAAAACATGGCTCGTTCATTAAAAAAAGGTCCTTACATCGAATCAAAACTTGAAACAAAAGTTTTGGCGATGACTGAAGGAAAGATCAAAAAAGGTGTTTTGAAAACATGGAGTCGCCGGAGCACAATCTCCCCGGATTTCGTAGGACACACTTTTGCAGTGCACAACGGGAATAAATTTATCCCGGTTTATGTTACCGAATTCATGGTAGGGCATAAATTAGGTGAATTTGCACCAACCAGGAATTTCAGGGGTCACTCAAGTAAAAAAATGTAATAACAAAATCGGTTGACTGGTTAAAAAGTTGAATGGTAATAAACCTTGAACCTTGAACCTTGAACCTGAAACAAATAAAAAAATGGAAGCAGTAGCAAAATTGAATAATTACCCGACATCACCACGCAAAATGCGTTTGCTGGTGGATATGATCCGTGGTATGCAGGTAGAAAAGGCATTGGCCATCCTGGAACACAATCCTAAGCATCCCGCTGTTCCTCTTCGCAAACTGGTGATCTCTGCCATTAGCAACTGGAAAGCAAAAAACGAAGGTGCTGACGAAAATACTTTGATAGTCAAAACTATCATGGTTGACGGTGCAAGGGTGATCAAACGTATGCGCCCGGCTCCACAAGGTCGTGGGTACAGGGTTCGCAAACGCAGTAACCATGTAACGGTTATCGTGGATGCAGGAACGCCGTCTCCAAAAGCAGTGAAAAAGACCGCTCCGGCACATAAAGAAGTTAAACAAAAAGTTAGTTAAGTAAAAAACGAAACATAATAAAAACTTTCAACTACTCCAGGGGGAGAAAAATGAAAGACTAAATTAATACTATGGGTCAGAAAACAAATCCGATTGGTGCAAGGTTAGGAATCATCCGTGGCTGGGATAGCAACTGGTATGCTCACAAAAAGGATTATGCTGGTAAATTAATTGAGGACGACAGGATCAGGAATTACCTGAATGCACGTATCAACAAGGGTGGTATCGCCAAAATTGTTATCGAGCGTACATTAAACAAGTTGATCATCACCATCCATACTTCCAAGCCAGGTATCATCATTGGTAAAGGTGGTGGAGAGGTTGACCGCATCAAAGAAGAATTGAAAAAACTGGTTGGTAAAGATGATGTGCAGATCAACATCCTGGAGATCCGTCGCCCGGAGTTGGATGCCAACATCGTAGCCGATACTATTGCCCGCCAGCTGGAAAATCGTATTAACTACAAACGCGCGATCAAAATGTCTATTGCTTCTGCCCTACGTATGGGTGCTGAAGGGATCAAGGTTAAAGTTGGTGGCCGTTTAGGTGGTGCAGAGATTGCACGTAGCGAAGAAATCAAACAAGGCCGTACTCCATTGCATACTTTGCGTATGGATATCGATTACGCAAACGTATTTGCACTGACTGTTTACGGTAAAATAGGAATTAAGGTTTGGATCTGTAAAGGTGAAGTGCTTGGTAAAAGAGACCTGAACCCTAACGTAATTGCCGGTGGCAAAAACGACGGACCAGAAAGACCGGGCGGATTTGACAGGGGTGGAGACAGGAGAGACGACCGCAGAGGTGGCGGTGGTGGAAGAGGAAGAGGATAATAACTCAAAATT
>JAKFCK010000034.1:0-3203 GCA_036676685.1 Chitinophagaceae bacterium
CAGCCCCAGATGCCACCGTTGGGGTCGGCCTTGGTGAGCTTGGGCTCTTCCGCGCTCATGTGTCCGAGGCTGCCCAGCACCTGCAGGCCGTTGCCGAAGTCGTACGCCCCCGTCACCTGCTTGCGGAAGCTGTTGTCGTAGCTGTCCCAGGCGGTCTTGACCTCGACTGCCCATGGCTTGTCCTGCCCTTCGAGCAGGTCGGCGGGGTCGCGCGTCCGGAACGACACCGTTCCGCCCAGCGCATCCGAACCGGTCAGCACCGAGTTCGGCCCCCGCACCAGCTCGACCGCCTTCATGTTCCACGGGTCGACGAAGTCGCGACTGCCGTCGGTGGTGATCTCCTGCACCCTGCTGCCGTCGACCAGCATCTGCACGCGATTGCCGCCGACACCACGGATGGTGAACGAGGTGAGTTGGCCCCAGGGGTTGGTAATTGAGGTCTGCCGCGTCACGGCGATGCCCGGCTCGTAGCGTACCAGGTCCTGGATGTCGCGCACCTGGCGCTTCTCCAGCGTTGCCTGGTCGATCACCGTTACTACTTTACCGGTTTGGGATTGCTTAAGGGGGGACTTGGTGGCTGTTACCACGAGTTCATCCAGGTTTTTTGTACTGTCCTGCTGGGCGTACAACTGACTACTGATTACCACAGCAGTCAGCAATAAAATCTTACTTTTCATTTTTATGAAAGAAATTTTTTGTGACTGCTTCCGAGAAATAAAAAAAGAAAGAAATATAAACGCCTTACGGCTTTTACACTCCATGCCTTTCACCCGAAAGCTTTGAATGATTTTAAGTTGAACCTGGCAGGTCTTCTGGCTCAACCCCAACCTAATTGCCTTCCCGTTTTTAAAACAGTGGCTTGAAGAATTAGTGTTCCTAAATTCCCCCTTTAGGGGGTTAGGGGGTTTTTACAGCTACGGGGATAGCGCCGGAATCGCACCGGACTTCCCTTTTAATCCCGGCTTTGAAACCGGGAACCAAATCTGCTGCAAATGTAGGGAGATTGCACTTCAGGCTAAAAAAATAAAAACAGGCTCTCCCTTTCCAGCAATACTTTTCCTATAAAAATTTGTACCCCTGTTTTTTTATTCTGCTCATTCAGTATCTTTTCGGTATGCAAACAAAAAACAAGCTGAACCTCTTTTCCTTTACCATGATCGTGATCGGCCTTGTGATCGGGATGGGTATTTTCCGGGCGGCTGCCACAAGTGCCAAAGATGCCATCGTACCCTCTGTATATTTTAGTGCCTGGATCATTGGCGGGCTGGTGGCTTTGTGTGGTGCCCTTACCTACGCCGAGATCGGCAGCAGGTACCCGGTGACAGGAGGTTATTATAAAGTGTTTGCAAAAGTGTACCATCCGAGTATTGCATTCGCCATTAATTGTTTGATCCTGGTGAGCAATGCTGCAAGCCTGGGTGGCGTGGCGCTGATCGGGAGCGGGTATTTACTAAAATTATTTCCCGGCACCTGGACTGATATAGATAAAGCTTTAGTGAGTTGCGGCGCTATTATTTTATTTTATTTCATTAACCTGGCGGGATTAAAAATGAGTTCCAGGACACAGAATGTGTTGATGCTTATCAAGATCGCTATGGTGCTGGTACTGATCGCAGCCTTATTTTTTCCCGATAAATATGCGGTGCAGCAAACAGCTGCAGAAGCGGGTGCCGCCTCCACTGGTACTTACATGGATTGGATAAAAAGCCTCGGCATCAGTCTTATCGCGGTATCCTTCACCTACGGTGGTTACCAGCAAACGATCAACTTTGGGAACGACGTGGAAAAACCTTCAAAAAATATTCCTGCCGGCATTTTTATCGGCATACTGGTGATCATCGTGTTGTACCTGCTGGTGAATCTCAGCTACTACAATGTGGTTGGGTTTAACCAGATGAAAGGAGAAAGAGAAATTGCCTATGTGGTGATCGACAGGATATTTGGCAGCACCGGCGCCACGGTGTTTTCCGCATTCCTTTTTTTGGGTGTATTGGCTTATGTGAACGGGTTACTGATGAGCAACCCACGAGTGATGTACGCCATGGGAGAAGATGGGAGCCTGCCAAAGGTTTTTGCAAAACAAAATGTAAAAACCAATGTGCTCACTTTTTCTTTGACCGTGTTTGCAGCGATATGTATCATCATTCTTTTCTTTGCGCAGGAATTCGAAAAAATATTAGGCTTCACCATTTTCCTGGATTGTTTTGGCATGGTATTAAGCAGTGCCACCATTTTCTGGTTTCGTAAAAAAACAAAACACCTGGATGGTACCGGCATTTACAAAATGAAATTGTACCCGCTGATGCCCATTATTTTTATAGCCGCATATCTTTTTGTAGGTACCAGTATATTTGTTGACGACCCTGCCACAGGTTTGCTGGGGTTAGGTATACTGGCGGTGTTTATAGGATTGTATTTTGTTGCAAAAAAAATCAATGGGGCTAAAACCCCGGAGGAAAAAATATCGTTACCCCTGGCCTCAAAGCCGACGATTGACGATTAGCACCCGGGCGAAGCTGTCCTATTCGAAAAGCACAACATCATTCGGGGCCTTAGCCCCTTCATTCACAAACTACCACAATGGATATTTCCTACATCATCAACGAACTGGGAGAAGACAGGGAAAACTATTTTAATGCCGTGGCTCCCCCGATCATGCAGAGCAGCAATTTTGTGTTTGATAAAGTAGATGCGCTGCGCCATGCTTTTGCAGATGAATACAGTACCTACCTCTATAGCCGCGGCCTGAACCCGACGGTAGACATCCTGCGAAAAAAGCTGGCAGCACTGGATGGAGCGGAAGACTGCCTGGTTTTTAATACCGGTGCATCGGCCACTTTTGCTGCTGTATTGGCGAACGTAAAATCCGGTGACCACATCGTGAGTGTGAGAAAACCCTACACCTGGACGCAAAAAATGTTCAACCATATTCTGCCCAGGTTTGGGATAACTACCACCTATATTGATGGCAGGGATATAGAAAATTTTGAACGGGCCATATTGCCAAATACAACGCTTATCTACCTGGAAACGCCCAATAGCTGGGATTATGCCATCCAGGACCTGCGGGCCGTGGCTGAGCTCGCCAAAGCAGAAGGCATTATCACTATTTGTGATAACAGTTATTGCACCCCTATATACCAGCGCCCGGTGGAATTGGGCATCGATCTCACGGTGCAGTCTGCCACCAAATACATCGGCGG
>JAKFCK010000035.1:0-3478 GCA_036676685.1 Chitinophagaceae bacterium
GAGTGCAAAAAGACCGGTTTCCTTGTTTCTATTTAAAAAATGCAATTTTAATGTCAGCTTTCTTTTATTTATAATCTAATGGATAAAAATCAAATAAAGATAGTTGCCGAGGCAAAAAAAGTTGTTACGGAAACGCTTAAAAAGGGTGTGCCTTCAGCTTTTAAATTTCACAATATTGCCCACACCAGGGATGTGGCCCGGTCTGCAAAAATAATTGAAGGACATTACCAGTTAAGCGACGTTGACCGATTCGTTATTTTCATTGCTGCATGGTTTCATGATACCGGTTTTTGCGCTGGATGTGCGGAAGGCCATGAAGAAGAAAGTGTAAGGCGGGCTGCAGAATTTTTACGCCAACATAATATAGACGCTGACATCATAAACCAGGTTTCCTCCTGTATTCATGCCACGCGTCTGCCTCAGGCCCCATCAACAATGTTGGAAAAAATTATCTGTGATGCAGATCTTTATCACCTGGGCACAAGTGAATTCGAAACCTGGAGTGCCCGTTTAAGACAGGAACTTCAAAATTCTAATAAAAGTGATAATACAGATGAAGAATGGCGCCAGGCTGATATTGACCTGTTGATTTCACATAATTATCACACAGACTATTGCCAGCAGCATCTTGAACATATCAAACAGGAATGGGTAAAAGCGTTACAGCATAAACAATCTACATCAACCTGCAATGATTTTAAAAGCGCTGTTTTAAAATAGTGGGATTGTGGCTCCTGGATGGGGTAAGAAATTGGGTTTCCTCATCCAATATCCCTGCCGGGGTATGGCGGACTGGCAAGGTTTCCTGCTGGTTCACATGTCGCCGGCTAACCGGTTATAATTACAGCGGCATTAAATTGTTATATTCGTTTACGCAACGTTCCTGGCAGAGCCGGTGCGCCCAAGGATATCCTGATAACACCCAAAACGGTCTTATGCCCGAAATAATCATACAGGCAAGGGAAGCCGCAATCAGCAAAGTGATGAAAGTGAAACGCATCCTACCCTTCCGCCTCAGAAGAATGGTAGGCCCTTTTATTTTTATGGATCACGCCGGACCCATAACAGATGTACTTTCGGACTATTCTACCTTAGACGTTTTGCCTCATCCACACATCGGCCTTTCTACCGTTAGCTACCTTTTTGGCGGCCAGGTAACACACCGGGATAGTTTAGGTGTGGAGCAGATCATTCGCCCGGGCGAGGTAAACTGGATGACTGCAGGCAGTGGTATCGCGCATTCCGAAAGATTCGAAGATCCTTCTTCGCTTACCGGTGGATTGGAGATGATACAAACCTGGGTGGCACTGCCGGAAAAAGACGAAGAGGCCGCTCCATCTTTTAAAAATTACATTCCCGAACAACTTCCTGTATTTACTGACAAGGGCGTTTGGATGCGGCTCATTGCAGGTAATGCATATGGATTACGGAACGAGGTTAAAATAAATTCCCCGTTGTTTTATTTACATGTTGTGTTAGATAAGGGAGCAAAGTTTTCATTGCCTAAGGAACATGCAGAACGTGGTTTTTACATTGCCAGGGGATGTGTAGAACTATCAGAGGTCACCTATTACCCGGGACAAATGTTGGTGTTCAACAAATCGGATGAACCGCTCATTCTTGCCCTGGAACATACAACGCTCATGCTGTTGGGAGGCGAGCCTTTAGGCGAACGTTTTATCTGGTGGAATTTTGTATCCTCACGTAAGGAAAGGATTGAGCAGGCGAAAGAAGATTGGAAACAGGGTAGAATTATACTTCCCCCAAATGACAACCAGGAATTTATTCCTCTGCCCGATGATTCATCAAAACCAGCAGGGGGACCGCCTAGACCTGAACCGCTTTCATGAAGAGCAGGTAGTAGACACGGTTTTGTAACCTCTTGATTGTTCCGCGAAAAAATACGCCACCAAACGATGGGTGACCCACGCATCGGTTCGCTTTATTGCAAGGCAAAAAATTATTGCCTGTAGGCATTACAGCATTTCGCATTCGCCTTCCTTTACTTTTTTACCTTGTCCGTGTAACTTAACCGGAATGGGCTTTCAGCAGGCGAAATGCTAAAAAGTTCTTGCTATACTTTTACATTTTAATTATTTTGTTTAGCTAAATAAAACCCCATGCATATTAAATCCAGCTTCATTTTGGCGTGCACATTATTCCTTTGCGAATTATCTGGTGCGCAAAACATCGGAATACATACAACAACACCCTACTCGAGGTTACATGTAAACGGAACGGCTTGGTTCCAGGGCGATAATACACCGCTGCCTCCGCTCGCGGGAGACGGCATCGGGATTGGTTATGGTGCAGGGGCCAGCGGCGGTTACATATTTGCATTTAATTATAGCTCTTTTATCCCAAGGCACTTATGGCTGCAACATCCCGGCGGCAGTGTACTTGTGGGATCTGTAGGCACGCCTGCTGCGAAATTAGATGTGAGGACTACGGCTCAGAGAGGAATATATGTAAGTGCAACCGGCAGCGAGGCCGTTTATGGTACAACAAGTAATGGAAATGGCATTACAGGGGTGAGCAGTACAAATATTGGTTTGTATGGCGTGTCGACAGCAGTAGTTGGTGGCGGAGTGCTCGGTGAGGGTAATTACATAGGGGTGCAAGGCACTAACAAAGGAACAGATGTGAACAGGCAGGGCGTAAGAGGTGAAAATAGTGGTTCGGCGGGTGGATATGCAGGGTTGTTTGTAGGAGGTACTACATGGGTGGCGGGAACATTGCAAAAAAATGCAGGAGCATTTGTGATTGATCATCCGCTGGAGCCGGAAAAAAAATTCCTCTACCACTCATTTGTTGAGTCACCGGATATGAAAAATATTTATGACGGTGTCATCACTACCGGGCCGGACCGGACAGCGGTGGTAACAATGCCTTCCTGGTTTAATGTACTGAATACAGATTTTCGTTACCAGCTTACCTGTATAGGCCAGTTTGCCCAGGCTATCATAAAAGATGAAATAGCAGGTAACCAGTTTGTCATTGAAACCAGTATACCTGGGGTAAAAGTAAGCTGGCAGGTAACCGGCATCCGGAATGATCCCTATGCTGCAGACCATCGCATACCCGTAGAAAAACTAAAGACAGGTAATGAAGTTGGAAAATATATTTATCCCGCAGGTTATGGCAAAACGGCGGATTATGCATTGGATGTTTTAAAGCCTACACAATTTATTAAGACCAGGAACGAAAATCCTTAAAATGCATTGAGGTCCTTAACAACATTCTTTTCTGAGTTCTTTTTTCTACCCGCTACTTTATTTTCTGCCACCACTTTTATTCTTACCCAATTGCCTGGTTTGATTTAAAACCGGAAGAAACATTATTAAGCGGGATCATTTGGTTGACCGGCAAATTGGTCCGGAAAAAATCAAGCGCTATTTTAGCATAGCCCCAACTTTTATTCCTTGACCGAAAATCCTGGGCAGTCAGGTCCGTTTCACCTGTTTGATAGCCGAAGTAA
>JAKFCK010000036.1:0-13642 GCA_036676685.1 Chitinophagaceae bacterium
ATTCAATTTCATTATTTTTAACCTGGCATCTCTAAAACAGATTTTATGCAAAAAGAATTAAGGCAGGCCTTTAATGAAAATTTCAGCGAGGAAAAGTATGAAGCATATGTAAAAAAGATTGAGGCTTTACATCCCGGTTCACTTGAATTCAGGAATGCGGAAACACCCATTTTTGTACCGAAAGATTTTACAAAAAAAATGCTGGATGCATGCGAGGATATCCTTGATGTGATAACCGCTGATAATTTTAAGGAACTAACCGAAAGAAGCATCCCGGCAAACTTAAATATTCCCGCTGAGGATGACCATCCCCAATGCCTGGTTTTTGATTTTGGTATTTGCGAAAATAAGCAGGGGCAACTGGAGCCGCAGTTGATAGAGATGCAGGGGTTCCCCACACTTTTTGCTTTCCAGGCCTATCACAGCGAAATAACGGCGGAGTATGCTGGTATGCCTGCTACCCATTCGCCCTATCTCAATGGGTATACAAAAGAAACGTATGTGCAGCTATTAAAGGAGATCATCCTTGGCAACCATTCGCCCGAAAATGTGGTACTGCTGGAAATTTACCCCGAAAAGCAAAAAACGAGGATTGATTTTTACTGCACAGAAAAACTACTGGGCATTCAAACAGTTTGCCTGACCAAACTTATCGCAGAAGGTGAACAGTTATACTATTTGAACGGGGATAAAAAAACACCGATCCACCGGATATATAACCGCCTGATCTTTGATGACCTGCAGCAACAAAAAGACCTCGAAGATATAATTGACCTCACCAAAAATTATGCAGTAGAATGGGTACCCCACCCCAACTGGTTTTACCGCATCAGTAAGTTTACGTTGCCTTTCATAGACAATCCATATGTGCCTGAGACATTTTTCCTGAATGAAATAATGTTACCCCTGCCGCTCGATGAATATGTGTTAAAACCGTTGTTTTCTTTTGCAGGGATGGGCGTAGTAATCGATGTAACACCCGCAGATATTGACGCCATTGATGACCCGGAAAACTGGATACTACAACGCAAGGTAAATTATGCCGCGATTATTCCAACGTTGGATGAACCGGCCAAGGCGGAGATCCGGTTGTTTTATTTTTGGAAGACAGGCACCAAAAGGCCTGTCGCTGTACATAATCTTTCCCGTCTCAGCAAGGGCAAGATGATAGGCACCCGCTACAACAAGGATAAAACATGGGTAGGCGGGAGCGTATCATTTTTTGAAAAATTTTAAGCAGACCAAATAGTTTTTATGACAATAGGAAAATCACGTTTTGACTATTACCTGGACAAAGTGGAAGGTTTATTAAGGCAGGCGGGCCGGGATAAAAATCCGGCGTTATGGTTATACACAAATGATGGCAGAACGCCCATGTTTATGCTTGAGGCACTGAGCCGCCTATACAGTAACCTGCACAATAAAAATAAATTCAACAAACTTAAAGAGCATTTCAAGTTGCTGGAAGACGGCATGGGCGCCATTGACTACTATGAAAATTATGCAAAAATATTCCTTGCGCATCCCACAGTGCCTGTTCATATCAGGGAATACATGCAGGGCCAGGCGCGGGAAAAAATTCAGCACCTTAACGACATTCTAAATAACAATAACTGGATCGGGGAAGACCCAATTCGTTTACCCAAAATACGAAAGAAATTATCCGAAGCTGATTGGTTGCCCGCTAAGGATGAAGTAAAAGCCATAAAGGCTTTTTATAAATCTGAAATTGAGGAGATCAATAAAAACTTCCTCGAGCACGGCGGAAAGTTCACCCAGATGGAAAACCAGCTGCATGAATTCAGGAGAGATATCCGCTGGCTGAGTATATATCCCCAGGCGCTGCGGGGAATGATACAACTAACAAAAAGCGAACTGGCAGAAGACAGCACACAAAAATACCTCGTAGACGAGATCGTACATTCCAAATATAATGTGATGCCGGATGCCGGTGAGAATGAATGGTTCCTTATGTTGGAAAAAAATTATTTTTTCGCCCTGAGTTGGGTCATTGCTGAAACCGGCAAACTTAAAGATGAAGGGCTGCAATTTTTTGCTGTCACCGAAGCACTCCAACAGACGGAAGGGTTGACCCACGATGAGGGGCTTCACAAATCCTTTGAAATACTGGGAGCCGGTACCAACCGCATCACGGAAATCCTCCAAAAGGCTACCGGGATAGTAGGGGAATTTATGAAGGAACAAAACCTGGACAAACTGGTGTATGGCATTGCACACATCCAGGATTCGAAAAAATAAATATATCCTGCCTCCCCCTACCAAAGGTTATTACAGCTTTAAATAAAAAAGACCGCTATTTACAGCAGTCTTTCTTCCTTATAAATATTGCTTTCAATATTTTCTTCAGCACAATACCTATTGGTCTTAGTGTAAAAATCATCGTTAGAAGGCATTAAAAATATTGTACTCAAATCTTACTAACGCTCCCGCGGGGGCCGTTCGCTGCAGGTCTTTCAGCAGCGGAAAACGGTAACCCAGTTCCAGCCTCATCCGGCTTTTAAAAATAAACTGGACGGATGGTGCAAGGTCCAGGTAGGTATCCCCTGTGTTCACATTTGTCTGGCCAAGGAATTCCGTCATCAGGTTCATGTTGACCTGGTCATAACTCGTGTACTCTTTCGGGAGCATTAATTTCCCTACTGAAATATTATACCCAATTGCATTCCGGCTTTTTTCCCCATAACTAAATTTATTCCCTTTGCTGTTATCCGCGGCATAAAGGTAATTGAGGCCCGAGGATATCGCAACTTTATGAATCAGTTGTGTCCCTATTATCCCGGTTTCTATCCCACTGTTGTGGCCATTCAGATCTATAGCAGCCTGGTGAATATCGCTGTTGTTGACGGAGCCCCTAACGTAGGCGGCCATCCGGAAATGACTGTGGACATTATCCTTGCTGTAGAACCTGTATTTCAGGTACAAGGCTCCCCCCTCTGTGATAAGGCTGGTATTCCTGTTACTCACAAAAGCTTCGGCATGGATCATGATATTTTTCGACAAGCCAACCATAAACTCAGGAATAAGATGATAGTTGTAAGTCCTGGTACCTGATATTTTCATGAGGTTGTTGCTAAGCCGTAAACCAACACTTTTTGCAGCCATGTTGCTGGCAGGTTCGCTATAAACAAATAATTCCTGGCTGTGCGCCTGCGAGTATACAACCACCAGGAAACAGGTAATTAAAGATCTCATCACGGTTGTTTAAGAAAGGATTACCGGCACACATTGTACCGGCGATCCCATAAGTTGAATTAAATGGTTACATGAAAAATACGGCTACCCGTGGCCATCCCGCCTTTTGAGCAGCAGGTGCCGGCAACGCCCGTTTTATAACATTCCATTTTTGTATACAACTGGTTTTTCTTAAACTCTTTTGCTGACACATATCCTTTATCTACAACCTGTACGGATTTCTCACCATTTAAGAGCTCTCCGTTGGCATTCAAAAAATGGAGGGTAAGGCCATCATATTCCAGGTGCTGATCTTTTTCCACTTTTACATTTTCAAAATTTACAACTGCTTTCATGTTTGCAACAGAAAAGCCTGCATCTTCCACCTTTTTTTTCAGCTCGTCAAAATTGATCTTTGCGCCTGGTTTAAAGCTGATTTCAAAAGTCGAGGTTGTAATATTGGCGATAACCTTCTCTACATACTCTACTGTTTTCAGGGATTTATTGATGGCATTACTGCACATGCTGCAGGTAAGCCCGCTCGCCTGCAGGTTCACTTTGCTGATCTGTGCCTGGGCACCGGTGACCACTAAAAGCGCTATGATTACAAATAATTTCTTCATGAATTTCGTGTTTAAAGGATTAATTACATTTTGCAGCAGGCCTTGTCGGCACAACAGCCTGTAGATTTACAGTCGCTGCTCTCTTTCACGCATTTTTCTCCTGCACAGCAGGAAGCTGTTGTGGCAGCATCGGCTTTTCTTTCGTATTTGCAGCAACCATGTAACTTATCGTAGGCTTTATCAGAAGCTTTAAAACCCTGTGTGTCGTAGCCGGATTTGGCAATCTCCTTTTGTATTTTGTCGGAGGAAGTTTTGTTCACAGCATAGGACACTTTTAATTCCTTGCTTTCTTCATCCCAGTTTGCAGTGCTGGCACCTGCTTTTGCAGCCGCTTTTTCGATAGTCGTTTTACACATCCCGCAATTTCCCCAAACCTTAATGGTTTCGTCTTTCAGGTTTGTTTGAGCAAAAGCAGTGTTTGCAAAAAGGCCAAAAAATAATATGGCAATAAATGATAATAATTTCATGATTTTTAGTTTATGATTTTTAATAATCGGGAACCTGTGTATAGCAGTAATTGCATCGTCAACATAGCTGCCGATGCAAAACAACAATTACAAAATCATATTCTAAAAACCCCGTGCAGGATACGGGCGGGAGGCCGGAGGTAACCGGGAGGAGAATGATTCTTAACAGCCAATAAAGCCCCTGCGGGTAGCAAAATAGTCTTATAGGATGGGTAAAGATCCAACGCTGCTACTTCACCCAAAGTAAAAGTATAGGTATTTATGGCCTTCTGGTGGCTGTCATCCAGCTTCAAAAACTGGTGTTCGTCGCTGCAGCAGCCTTTTTTATTTTGTTCTTTCATCCCGCAGCGGCCACACTTGTCATCGGAGTTTTTGTAAAAGTCGATACCGGCCTTTTCTCCCATGCAATAATGAATTTCCATTGCAATGCCCGAAGACACCGTCATGTACATTACAGTTAAAATGGAAAGGAGAAACTTTTTCACGGCTCAAATTTAGTATTTATATGTGAATGTTGTATCCCGCGTGTTGGAACTTTCTGTGCTTTGGGACTTTGTTAACTATGGACCATTACAGGTAACTATCGAAAAGAGGACATCGCTGTAAAAGCATAAACGGCCATGGACCATCGACCATGGACCATGGACTAATTCACGAACCACCACCGTACCCCAAACCGGATGATCATCCCTGCAGTGGGGACACCCGGCGCAGCAAAATTGTTGTTGATAAATCCAAAGCCGTTTCTAAAGCTTACCGTATTGAGGTTTTCCGCTCTAAGAAATCCTGTAAAACTTTTGATCCTGAAATGCAGGAAAGCGTGCACGTCTGGAAGGTTTTTTATGGTAAGAGTGTCCTGCGGAACAAACTGTCCTACCAGGGGCGAATAATTATTAGCGCGGTAAGGTGTAAAATACCTCAGCTCGAGCCCTGTACTCAGGTTCAGGTTTTTGAAGAAATTTCCTTCAAATGCCACACGACTACGGGTAAACAATAACGGAACCTTGATGGGTGCTGCTGCGTCAGTTTGTTGCACTATGGCATCGAGGTACCAGTTCCATCGTTTGGAAAGGCGTATCTTTTTAGAAGCAGATAACTGGAGGATATTAATAAGTTTGCTGCTCTGGGTGGTTTGGTAGTAATTATAAAAATGTGTGAAATTGGTGATCAGATGGTTGGTAAAACCCAGTTGCACAAATGGGTTGGTTGCCGTGGCACCGAAACTGGTAATATTTTCCTTGTTGAAATTACCTGCGTTCCCCAGGTTAAAGGATGACCGCTGATCAAAAATAAATGACGGCGTGCGGTTGGTATTGGTAAAGAACAACCTTACATCCCCAAGCTTTTTATTCAGGAAGCGGCTAAGGCTTGCCGTTACATTATAATCTCCCGTATTTAATCCATTCAGATAAAATTCTCCTTTGAGCAGCATATCCCATTTGCGGTTGCGGGTACGGTTGCGGTACTCGCCATGCAGTTTTACATTATATAAGTTTTGTTGCCCGCTCCTTAGTGTACCTTTTATATTTTGTAGTGATGCCCCGGCCAGGAGGAATTGTGCAGGATTTTTTGCGTCAGGGAACTGCACCAGGGAAAAGTCATTTTCCATCATTACCCATTCTTCCCCGATGGCGATTGTGTCAACAGCTCCCGGCATAATGATATTATACCAGCTTTTATAAATAGCGGAATCCGCCACGATATCGCTAAAGTTATACTTACTGGTCTTATACGTAAAGCTATGTTGCATCCTCAGCCGCGGATAAAAAAGATATTCCGTTGTGGAATCATTTACAGCTATGGAATCTTTTTGCCCCACGTCATAACTCTGCCGGAGAAAAAAGCTGAATTCCTTATAAATATTACCCGTTCTGATGGCTGTGGAAAAAGGATTCTGGCTGAAGCCGTTCCTGTTCCCCATTTTCACATCAATACCAAACCGGTCCTTAAAATTTGGGCTCAATAAAAAAGAATCATTCAGGATACCCCCATTTTCGGATGCCCTGATGGTGTTATTGAGTATCACCAGGAACGAATTGTAGCGTTTTCTTTTCCCCTGGTAATTAGCAAAAAAACGAACATTGTTGTGGTTGTTATTCTGGTTCACAAAAAAACCAGGCGCATTGATAAGCCGGTAGTCAAAACCGGCATTAAAATTTGGTTTGATATTTTGTGTATGCTGCGCCTGCACCATTTGTTCCTTCCCGGATGCGAGCTGGTACCCGAGCAAAGAAAACGGGCGGGTGGTTTTATAAAATTTGGTTCCTTCCAGTGTAAAACGATAAACGTCGTAAGCATGAAAACCAGGATCCCAACCTGCTTTGGCGTTTGGTGCAAAGATCAGTGGAAATGCCGCGGAACCATTGTTACCAAGGTACTGGTGAGTCGTGGGTACAGGAAAATATTTATCGATATCGTTTACAGTGGAATCAAGGGGATACCTGCGAATAGCATCAAGATACCGGTAACTGATAGTGATGGAATCTGCGAGATCGTCCCGTTGTTTGAAGCCGGAACTATCTTTTGTAGGAGGGGTTTGGGTTTGTCCCGGCCTGGTTTGCCCTTGCCTGGTTTGCCCCGGAACCTGGCGGCCCGGTCGCCTGATTACTTCCTGGCTAAACCCCCAATGAACCGCTGATAGAAATAATATTAATGCAAATATTTTTTTCATGCAGGGTTATAGCTGTGCTATCATTTCTTTGAAGATATGTGTAAGCTTTGGTTCGGCTTCTTTTGCGGCTTGCAAAACTTCTTCATGTGTAATCACATTTTCTTCCTCGCGTATACCAAGGTCGGTGATGACACTGATCGCGAAAACGGGTAACCCCATATGTACCGCCACGATCACTTCCTGCACGGTACTCATGCCCACTGCGTCTGCACCCAGAAGTCTAACCATCCTGTATTCCGCTTTTGTTTCAAAAGTGGGCCCCGTAACCCCTACATACACACCTGTCTTCATATCGTAACCAGCCGCACTGCCAATTGATTTTGCTTTTGTGATCAGTTCCTTGTTATAGGGTTCCGTCATATCCGGAAAACGTGTACCCAATTCATCTATATTTTTACCAATTAAAGGATTAACCTGGAACTGGCTGATATGATCAGTGATGATCATCAGGTCTCCAACGATAAAATCAGGGTTGGTGCCACCCGCGGCATTGCTCAACATCAATTGTTGTATACCAAGCATTTTCATTACCCTTATCGGGAAAACCACTTCGTGGGCATGATACCCCTCGTAAAAATGAAAACGGCCGGCCATTACCACAATTTTTTTTCCGCTGAGTTCAGCAAAAATCAATTTGCCACTATGACCTTTCACCGTACTCACGGGAAAATGAGGAATATCTCCGTAAGGAATTTCTTTTTCGATTTTCAATTCCTTTGTAAAACTTCCTAACCCGCTTCCGAGTACAATTCCCACCAGGGGTTGAGTATCGGTCATGCTTTTTATATAATCCGTGGCTTCCTTGATTTTCCTCATCATATGTGTGCTGTTGATGTTTAGCTGCAAATGTAAGATGAATAAGGTAATTTAGTCCATAGTTGATGGTCCATGGATCATGGACTATAGACCCTCAACTAATCCCCTTTTTATTTATCTTCGCCAAAATTTTTACATATGAATCTTCACGAATACCAGGCTAAGGAGCTACTGAAAAGATACCATGTTCCCGTACAGGAAGGCATTGCATGCAATACAACTGGCCAGGCTGAAGAAGCCTACCGCCAGATACATACCCAATATGGCAGCAAGTTTGCCGTAGTAAAAGCGCAGATCCATGCAGGCGGTCGCGGTAAGGGTACCGTAATAGGCACCGAACAGCGTGGTGTCGCTGTAGCAAAAAATGCAGAAGATGTTGCAAAGATTGCATCCGGTTTATTAGGTGGCACACTGGTCACGATTCAAACCGGGCCGGCAGGTAAAGTGGTAAATAAAGTTTTAGTTGCACAGGATGTTTATTACGAAGGCCCCAATCCCGTGAAGGAATTTTACCTGTCTATACTCCTGGATAGAGGAACCGGCCAGAACGTAATCATGTATAGCACGGAAGGCGGTATGAACATCGAAGACGTGGCCCACAACACCCCGGAGAAAATATTTAAAGAATGGGTTCATCCCGGCGGATTATTGCAGCCATTCCAGGCCCGGAAAATTGCCTTCAACCTGGGACTGAGTGGTGAGGCAATGAAAAACTGCGTAAAATTTGTAACCAATTTATACGCTGCATATGTGGGGCTGGATTGTGGCATGCTGGAAATAAACCCACTGTTCAAAACCAGTGATGAAAAGATCATTGCCGTAGACTGCAAGATGAATGTAGATGACAACGCACTGATGCGCCATCCCGATATTGCAGCACTCCGGGACATTAGCGAAGAAGATCCCACAGAAGTGGAAGCAGGAAGGTTCAACCTGAATTTTGTAAAACTGGATGGTAATGTGGGCTGTATGGTAAACGGTGCGGGCCTGGCCATGGCCACGATGGATATGATAAAACTTAGTGGCGGAGAACCTGCCAACTTCCTGGACGTTGGTGGTACTGCCAATGCCCAAACGGTGGAAGCAGGCTTTAGGATCATCCTGAAAGATCCAAAGGTAAAGGCCATACTTATCAACATCTTCGGGGGTATCGTTCGTTGCGACCGCGTAGCCCAGGGTGTTATCGATGCCTACAACAGTATCGGAAATATACAGATCCCCATCATTGTGCGCCTGCAGGGTACCAATGCGGATGTGGCAAAAAAACTCATTGACGAAAGCGGGTTAAAAGTGCAAAGTGCCATACTATTAAGTGAGGCCGCAGCTTTGGTAAACAAAGCCGTTGCCTGATCAACCTGGTAGCATTCATACAAAATAATCCCGCCCCTGAAAGGCGGGACTATTTTTTCCGGGAAGGTCCCCCGGGGAACCTTCTTCATCTCTAATGAAGGAAAAAAGGTTGCAGCAAATATCATCGAAGTGGGCCTCGATTAATTTTTTATCAGCGCGATATATTCAATAATAAAAGAGGCTACCGTCATGGTAGCCTCTCCCGAAAAAAAGACATTTATTAAACCCTTTATTTGGGGTCAAGCATCCTTTTCAGCCTGTCACTCAAATCCTGGAAATGATATTTTGTGGCCTTATCCCTGGCCACTAAAGCTGCGGCATCTACCTGGCTTTTTAACTCGCGGGAGTGGCCTTTAAGGTAAGAGAGGATATCCGTTTTTTTGGTATCCATTGCCGGGGTAGCACTGCCAAAAAAGATTGTGACAGTACCGGTTGCTGCAGGAGGGTTGATCATTGCACTTAGTTTCTCCACATAGGCTTTTTGAAGATTTCTCCTGTAAATATCCACTGGTTGTTTTGAAGTCAACTCAGTGAACACGCTCTTTTTGAGGTCAGCAAGAAGATCACCTATGGTGTAAGCCTGGCTACCTAAAGCTGCTTCCGCGTTCAGCATCTTGTTCATTGTGGCCGTGTTCAGCATTTTATTCAATGCAGTCTCCTGCACCGTTAAAATAGTCATCGGGGCGCTGATGTTGGTCTTAGTTAATACATTTTTATCCAGCAGCCACTTCGGCGTAGTAAACACCTGCCTGTTCACAAAATCTGCGGCTTCTTTCTGGGTGCTTTTAGATACATACTCGTAAACGGCGCCCTGTTGGTTATTCTTTTTAAGCGTTTCGTACACACCACCAAAATTGTAAGTTACATGACTGATGTATGTCCGGAACTGCCCGATCAACTCCTGGTAGATCTCTTTCAGGTCAGCATAATCCTGGTTGGGCTGTTTGGTCCATGTGTCAAGATTTGGTAGAATGCGTTGTAGATTTTTAATACCATAGCTGGACGCTTTCATAGGGTTATCTCCTATCGCTTCGCTCTGATCGCGGGGATCATCAGGCTGTCCCTGCCTTCCATAATAATACCGTTTATCAGCAACTTTTGCTTCTATCCACTTGTCTAAAATTGCCACTTCTTCTTCTGCAGTTTTTGCTTCGGGGATATACCTGTATCCCCATTCGATCGCCCACTTGTCGTAATCCCCGATCCTTGGATAAATACCTGCGGCAGTAATATTATCTTCCGGCTGTGCTACATAATTGAAGCGGGCATAATCCATAATGCTGGGGGTATGGCCATTGGCTTCCACCCAGGCTTTGTCCCTTAATTTTTCTACCGGCGTTGCCGCAGAGGAACCAAAGTTATGTGGCAGACCAAGTGTGTGGCCTACTTCATGGGAAGACACAAAACGGATAAGCTGTCCCATGAGTGCATCATCAAAAACCATTTTTCGTGCACGCGGATCAATTGCTGCGGCCTGTATCATGTACCAGTTGCGGAGCAACTGCATCACGTTGTGAAACCAGCCAATATGGCTTTCAATTATTTCTCCGCTGCGGGGGTCTACCGTGCTGGGGCCGTAGGCATTCTGCACAGGAGAAGGTTTATAGATCACACCGCTGTTCCGCGCATCTTCGAGGCTCCAGGTGCTATCCTGCTGCCAGGTGGGTGCTTCTTTACCCACGATCGCATTTTTAAACCCGGCCTTTTCAAAGGCTATCTGCCAGTCATTGATCCCCTGTATAAGGTAGGGCACCCATTTTTTGGGTGTGGTTGGATCAATATAATAAACGATCTGTTTTGCAGGTTCCACCAACTCCCCTCTTTTATATTTTTCCAGGTCGCCTGGTTTGGGTTCCAGTCTCCAGCGGTTGATCATGTTGATCCGCTTTACTCCCTGGTCATTGGCATCAAAATCTGTGTACCCCGTACTAAAATATCCCACCCTGTCATCCTCATACCTCGGTTTCATGGGTACCTCAGGCAACAAAAGCAGTGAACTGTTTAATTCCAATGTTACTGTAGCCTGGCTGGGCGCCGCACCGGGGGTTGGCGGACCACCGGCACTTTTTGTAAACGTTTTTACCGTTTTTATCTCCAGGTTTTTAGGATATGGCTTCACAGATAAAATGTAGGATTTGTCTGCCTGGAGGTTGCCGGCCTGGAACTGGGATTTTGACCGTCCTGAAAATCCAAAAATTTCATTATCCGCAGAAATGTTGTCTGTAATATCGATCACTATACCACGACCCAGGCTGTCTGGCGCATAGGCTTTTACATCAAAGGCCAAAGCGATAGGTTGTATGTTGCTGTTTAATACAGACTGGTACATTTGTTTGGTACTGTCTGGATTCACGCTATAGGAAATATTTCTTACAAACACTTTATTGTTTGGCCCTTTTTCAAATCTTATCACGTTATCGCCGATCTGGTCACCGGCATAACCACCAAAAGCCTTGGGGCTTTCTATCGAAGACTTAGACACCCTGTTAAGTACCAGGATATCCCGGCCAAGTAATGCCAGCGGCAGTTCTGCAAAATACCTGTCTTCAATTTTATGAATGGTAAAAATTCCTTTGCTCGTAATAGCCTTGTTCGTAATTACATCTTTATAGGGTTTAGGTGCTGATCGGGGTGGAACCACCGGTGCTGTGGCTGTAGTTGCAGCAGGTGTCACCGGCCTATCCTGGGCATCCGCGTAAAACGAAGCAATCACGGCGGTAAGCGCGATACAGGTGTGTTTGAATGGGTATATCATGAAATTTTAATTATTTGATTTGCTAATACAATTTTATTCACTGGAAAGTTTAGGTCAGGAATGAAAATAATGTAAAAACCAACACAGCAAATAAATTTTATTTGAACGGGTAAAAAGGTGAATTCCCCGGGGCCAGGGTGTATTCACCCGAAAGGGGTGCCTTCCCCGTTTTAATTTTTCTGCTTTTGAAATAAACAATATATTGCGTGGATAATTTAATTATCCTTACCTAAACTAACTGTAATGCTTACCCGGAAATCCCTTTGCGTTTTCATCGCAATATTCTACCTGTTTAATACGTCTCTTGCACAGGAAAAATTAAAAATTAAGTTTGGAAAAGTCGAACTGCAGGATTTTGACCTCGCTTCCCCGCTTTTTGACTCCGGCACACATGCCGTGATAGTAGCCGACCTGGGAAAGTCTGCAATGGTTGCCAATTCCAGGGAACAAAGCTTTTCCCTCCAGTTTACCCATAAAAAGCGTATCAAAATTCTGCATAAGAATGGATTTGCGGCCGCAACTATTACAATTCCTTTATATGTATCCGGCAACGATGAAGAGCAACTGCGGGACCTTGATGCATTCACGTACAACATAGAGAATGGAAAAGTAGTGCAGACCAGGGTCGAGAAAGCATCGGTGTTCACCGAAAGAATGAACAAAAACTGGATCCACAAAAAGTTTACATTTCCCGCAGTAAAAGAAGGGAGTATTGTTGAATACAGCTACCAGGTTGAATCAGATTTCTACTTCAATTTGCAGCCCTGGGTGTTCCAGGGAGACTATCCGGTTTTATGGAGCCAGTATGAATCGGCGATCCCGGATTTTTTCAAGTTTGTAGTGCTCACACAGGGATACCACCCCTTCCTGGTAAGTAATAAAACCACTTCTTCAGTTCAATACAGTTTCACAGAACATGTGGCCCGGGCTCCCACCCGGTTGGGACAAGGAATGAATTCGGGTATAAATAATTTCACCCTTAACGGTATGCTGGAGAAAAATACCTGGGTGATGAAAGATATTCCTGCTTTAAAGGAAGAGCCATTTACAACAACCCTGAATAATGCCGTATCCAAAATTGAATTTCAATTAAGCGAGGTGGCGTTTCCAAACAGTACTGCTACCAACTACCTGAACAGTTGGCCGAAGGCAGCAACTGAGCTGAACGAACATGAAAAATTTGGCACCCAGATTGACCGGCCGAATAATTGGTTGGATGACCATGTGGCAGTAGTTGTTAAAACGGCGCCGGGTAAACGTGAAAAAGCGGAAAGTATATTTGCTTTTGTGAGAGATAATTTCACATTCAACGGAGCTTTTGGTATTTATACCAGCACCAATTTAAAAGATGTCTTTAAAAACAAAGCGGGTTCCGTGGCTGATATTAATCTGCTGTTGGTCGCCATGTTGAAGTCCCAGAAAATTGAAGCTTTCCCGGTGATCCTGAGCACGCGGCAGAACGGGTTTACGCATATTCTTTACCCGTTGATGAACCGGTATAATTATGTAATTGCAAAAGTGCTGATTGACGATCAATCCTTTTACCTGGATGCCACTACAAAACACCTGGCATTTGGCATGCTGCCTGGCAGGGTGTATAATGGCCAGGCGAGGGAAATTTCTGCATCAGCCGCCGAACCCGTTGAATTCCTTGCCGATTCTCTAAAAGAATCCAACGTCACTTCGGTATTCATTGCCAATGTTGAAAACCAGGGTATGGTGGGAAACTTCACAAGAACTATGGGTAATTACGCATCCCTTGGTTTCA
>JAKFCK010000037.1:0-11081 GCA_036676685.1 Chitinophagaceae bacterium
ACGGTATCTGCCGCAGACAAAACTGCTTATCTTACTAACCCATTGGTTGCATACAATCCTACCGATGCCCTCAGGCTGATTAACACGGAATATTGGATAGCCAGTATTACAATGGGTACGGAGGCCTGGGCCAACTTCAGAAGGACCGGCTTCCCGGTTTTGAGCCCTAACCTATCTAATAACAAAATTAACGGTGGGTTTATTAGAAGACTATCCTATCCTGATTATGAATCTTCGAATAATAGTGCCAACTATGTCGCAGCAGTGCAGGCCATTGGTGGAACAGACAATTTAACTGCAAGGGTATTTTGGGATACACCGTAAAGAAAAGATTTTAGCATTAGGAAACCGCGTATTTCAATTCGGCTTTCCTGGATGAGCAATCGTAAATTGTAAAGCGTCAATATTTTTAAACGTAACCCAAGCAAACCAGGTTACTTCCTTTTTAACGCCGAAACATTCATGAAGTGAAAAAGTGAAGAAAGTGAGGGAAGGAACCGGAAACAGGTAACAAAATACGGGCGTAATTACGGAACACTTAAATAGTATTAGCAATCGTTTCATAAACAAGGCCTGTTGTGTCTACAACGGGTCTTTATAACATATAAAAGGAAACCAATGAAACAAGAAATGCAGATCATCGGCGTTGAATATTCGGGTTTAGGAGACGAAATCTTTTACTCCTACAATCCTGTGAAGCAAACAAATAATGATTTTAGCTTTTCTAAGGCCACACCCGGTGAAGTAAACAAGGCTGTTATAAAAGCATCTGCCGCCTTCCGGGAATATAGAAAAAAAAGCGGCGTTGAAAAAGCAAATTTTTTAACTGCAGTTGCAGAAGGTATATTAGCCACTGGCGATGAATTGGTAACTGTTTGCAGTAACGAAACCGCATTGCCAACCGCAAGAATAGAAGGCGAAAGAATGCGAACCGTTAACCAATTGAAAATGTTTGCGGCATTATTGACAGAAGGCTCATGGGTAGATGCGAGAATTGATACCGCTATTCCAGACAGAGCTCCACTGCCAAAACCCGATCTCCGGTTTATGCACATTCCCCTTGGGCCGGTAGTTGTGTTCGGGGCCAGTAATTTCCCTCTTGCATTTTCAGTTGCCGGAGGCGATACTGCTTCTGCGCTTGCTGCCGGTTGCCCGGTAGTTGTAAAAGCACACCCGGCACATCCTGCCACTTCAGCCATCATTGGTAAAATAATACAAACCGCCGCCAAAAATACCAATATGCCCGATGGTGTTTTTTCCCTGCTGTTCGATAATGGCATTGAGGTGGGCTTACAATTAGTAAAACATCCCCTTGTAAAAGCTGTTGGCTTTACGGGTTCCTATAAAGCTGGTAAAGCTTTGTATGACGTTGCAGTAAGCAGGCCGGAACCCATTCCGGTTTATGCAGAAATGGGCAGCACAAACCCTGTCTTTATTTTGCCGGAGGTTATGAGAGAACGGGGAGAGGAAATAGCGACAGCTTATTCAGCTGCAGTGACGCTGGGCGTGGGCCAGTTTTGTACTAACCCGGGTATACTCATCTATCAAAGCACCCAGGAACAATTTAAGCAATCATTGCAATCGGCTTTTGTAAAAACCACCGGGGGCATAATGCTTACACCAAAAATTTTAAATGCTTACAATGCAGGCCTGCAACATCACCTGGCTACTACAGGAGTTGAGCAGTTGGCCAGCGCCACTCACCAACCGGGTGATACCGGTAACGCAGCAGTTCCAGTATTACTAACAACCGATGGCAAGGTCTTCAATGAAAATCATACTTTAAGTGAAGAAGTTTTTGGGCCTGCCAGTATGGTTATTCCTGTAAACACAAAAGAAGAGATGCTTGATATAGCAGCAAATCTTTCCGGGCATCTGACCGCAACGGTTCATGGCACAGATGAAGAATTGATGGAGTATAAGGAATTACTGGATATCCTGGAACAAAAAGCGGGCCGGGTAATAATAAATGGTTTCCCTACCGGTGTGGAAGTCTGCAGTTCGATGGTGCATGGTGGCCCCTTCCCCTCTACAACTGACAGTAAAACAACGTCTGTTGGTACAGCAGCTATTTACCGTTTTACGAGGCCGGTCTGTTACCAGAATATGCCACAAGCGTTACTGCCTGAAGAATTAAAAAATGAAAACAACTTACAGATTTCCAGGTTGATAAATGGAGAACTAACCACTAACAGTATCGGGTAGCCTGATTTCACTTGAAAGCAACCTATTTAAAAAATATTTTGAGATGAGTAGAAAATTAAGAAGCCATGATTGGTTTGGCAAGGACGATAAAATGGGGTTTGTTCACCGCTCCTGGTTGCGTAACCAGGGTTATCCCGATGATTATTTTCGTGGCCGTCCCGTAATTGGTATCTGCAATACCTGGAGTGAACTCACGCCCTGCAACGGGCATCTCCGTGATTTTGCAGAGATTGTAAAACGCGGAGTGATAGAGGCCGGTGGATTTCCTTTGGAGTTCCCGGTTACCTCGTTGGGCGAAACAATCATGAAACCAACTACCATGCTGTTCAGAAACCTGGCCAGTATGGATACCGAAGAAAGCATCCGTGCCAATCCACTTGATGGAGTGGTACTGTTAACCGGTTGTGATAAAACAACACCCAGTACAGTTATGGGTGCCTGCAGTGTTGATCTGCCAACCATTGTGGTTCCAGGCGGGCCGATGCTGAATGGAAGATTTAAAGGCGAATGTTTAGGATCCGGTTCATTCAACTGGATGGTTAAAGAAAAAACATTAAACGAAAATTATACGGCAGAAGATATTTTAGAAGCAGAAATAGGTACAGCCCGGAGCCAGGGCCATTGCATGAGCATGGGCACTGCTTCTTCCATGGCTTGTATGGTTGAATCCTTGGGGTTGACATTACCCGGTGCAGCAACTATTCCTGCAGTAGATGCCAGGAAAAAAGTATTGGCACAATTGAGTGGCAGAAGGATTGTAGAAATGGTAAAAGAAGATCTGAAACTTTCAAAGATCCTTACACGAAAAGCTTTTGAAAATTCTATTGTCATCAATGCAGCCGTTGGCGGTTCTACTAATTTCCTGATTCACTTACAGGCAATCGCCGGAAGAATTGGAGTAGAATTAAACCTGGAAGATTTTGATACAATCGGAAGTAAAATTCCGCTGCTCGTGAACCTGAAACCATCTGGCAAATACCTGATGGAAGATTTTTATTATGCTGGCGGTTTGCCGGTTGTGATAAATGAAATGAAAGATTATTTGCACAATGAAATGATCACCGTAAATGGAAAAACGATCGGGGAAAATAACACTAAACCTGTATGCTATAACCGGGAAGTTATTGCGTCTGTTGACAATCCATTACAGCGTGATGCAGGCATTGCTGTACTTAAAGGAAATTTATGTGTAGACGGTGCCATCATTAAACCCTCGGCTGCATCAAAAGAATTGATGAAGCACCGCGGCCGTGCAGTTGTGTTTGAAACCATGGAAGACTATCATGCACGCATTGATGACCCTGAACTTGAGATTGATGAAACCTGTGTCATTGTTTTAAAAACGGTTGGGCCTGTGGGTTATCCCGGTATGCCGGAAGTAGGAAATGTAGATCTACCGGAAAAACTATTACGCAAAGGCGTGAAGGATATGATACGAATATCTGACGGAAGAATGAGCGGCACTGCTGCAGGCACCGTAGTATTACATGTATCACCGGAATCGGCTGTGGGAGGCACATTAGGATTGGTAAAAAATGGGGACATGATTGAACTGGATGTAGAACAAAGAAGACTGCATCTTGATATCAGTGATGAAGAATTGCAACAAAGAAGAGCAGCCTGGGTGGCCCCACCGGCAATGGCGACAAGGGGCTATGTAAAATTGTATATTGACCATGTGCAACAGGCTCACCTTGGCGCCGACCTTGATATTTTACAGGGCGGATCTGGGGACATCATAACAAGAGATTTGCATTAAGTAGCAGCATATAAAGGGTATTGATTGTAGCACTATTAAAATGACTTTTAAAAAACTATTTATTGCCATTCTTATAGGGGCAGCTATCACGGCCTGTAACAACATTAATAATATTAAAATGGATGGATATAGAGTGGTGGGCAATATTGAGAAGACAGATCCTTCATTAGATGCAATAGTCTCCCATGCTGCAAAAGCAGAAATAATTGCGGAAGGATTCGAATGGAGCGAAGGCCCCATCTGGATAGAAAAGTATAAAATGTTGTTGTTTTCTGATGTCCCAACCAATACTGTTTATAAATGGACAGAAGAAAAAGGAAAAGAAGTGTATTTACATCCATCAGGTTATACCGATACGGCAAAACGTAGTGGCGAAATGGGTTCGAATGGATTAACCACAGATAATGATGGCAATCTTGTTCTTTGTCAACATGGAAACAGGCAAATGGCCAGGATGGATGCACCGCTTAATAAACCACAAGCTAAATTTATCAGCATCGCAAATTTTTATCAGGGTAAAAAATTCAGCAGCCCCAATGATGCTGTATATAACAGTAACGGTGATTTGTTTTTTACCGATCCTCCTTATGGTTTGGAAACACAGGGCGATGATGACCCCAAAAAAGAACTCCCTTTTAATGGCGTTTACAAAGTAAAAAAGAATGGTGATGTGATTTTACTGCTGGATTCTATCTCCCGGCCGAATGGGTTGGCGTTCTTCCCGGGAGAAAAAAAATTGCTTATCGCAAACTCAGACCCTGCTAAGCCCTACTGGTACCTGTATGATATTAGTGAAAATGATTCTTTGCAAAATGGAAAAATATTTTATGATCCTGCGGCTGCAATGGGTAAAGGTGTGCATGGTTTACCTGATGGCTTAAAGATCGATACAAAGGGTAATGTTTTTGCAACCGGGCCAGGCGGGATATGGATATTTAACAGTGAAGGAAAACTGCTTGGCAAAATAAAATTATCCGGACCTGCTTCCAACTGTGCGTTATCAGCTGATGAAAAAACATTGTATGTTACAAATGATATGAGTGTGCTGAGAATTAAACTCAGAAAGTAATACATAGTAAACCGATAAAATAAATTAGAATAGATGAAACTGTATAATACAAGTAAAGGAACGGTGATTGAAGCAAACAATAATTATTACAGGGTGGCTGCAGCATGGGATACACTTATTAATGATGACAATGCTTTGCAAACCGCAAAAGATCTTATTGCAGGCGGTGCTGCAGGAGACAGTACATTGATAGAAGAATTACTCCCGGTAATTGGCAGCCAGCAGGAATTGTGGGCCTGCGGCGTTACATATTTACGGAGTAAGATCGGGCGGCAGGAAGAAAGCAAAGAGGCGGGCGGCGGCGATTTTTACGGCCGTGTGTACGAAGCTGAAAGGCCGGAATGTTTTTTTAAAAGCACGCCACACCGGGTGGTGGGCAATAAAGGTTTTGTAAGAATAAGAAAAGACAGTACCTGGGATGTGCCGGAACCTGAACTTACGTTGGTTGTTACAGCCTCGGCAAAGATCATAGGCTACAGCATCGGCAATGACATGAGTAGCCGCAGTATTGAAGGTGAAAATCCATTATACCTTCCCCAGGCAAAAACCTATGATGGTTGCGCTGCTCTCGGCCCTTGTATTTTACTTACAGAAAAACCTATTGGCCCCGATACAAGAATTACATTGACGATTAACAGGAATAACGAAACAGCATTTACTGATACCATTGCGATCAGCCAGATGAAACGGACACCAGAAGAGCTAACTTCCTTTGTTTACCGTGAATGTTCTTTCCCGTTTGGCTGTATGATCATGACCGGTACAGGCATTGTGCCGGGCAATGATTTTACTCTAAAAAGCGGAGATGAGATTTCAATTGCCATTGACAACATCGGAAAGTTAGTAAACACCGTAGCTTGAGAAAAACAATTAATTTAAAAAGAATGTTTAAAAAAGTAGTTCCATTACACCTGGTCATTGCTTTCTTCCTTTGTGCAACTGGCTGTATTCAGACAAAGCAAACTTCTTCACAAAACAAAAAAAACAGTACATTAAAAGATGCATACAAAAATGCATTTCTAATGGGAATGGCTGTCAATGATGCCATCGTATCAGGAACGGATAAAGTATCACAGGATATTGTTGTGAAGCAATTCAACAGCATCACCCTGGAGAACTCCATGAAAGCGGCTTTGATCAATCCCCAGCCTGGTGTTTTTAACTTTGCACCTGCAGATGCATTTGTTGCATTTGGAGAAGCGCACAAAATGTTTATCATTGGCCATACATTGGTCTGGCACAACCAGGTACCGGCTTGGTTTTTTACAAATGCCGAAGGTAAACCCAATACAAAAGAAGAACAGATAGAGCGTTTGCGAAACCACATAAAAACGGTTGCCGGAAGATATGCAGGCCGTGTACATGCCTGGGATGTGGTGAATGAAGTAATTGATGATAACGGGGGCTACAGGCCTACATTATGGGTGAATGCTTTTGGCAATGGTGATACACTGGTAAAGTATGCGTTTAAATTTGCCGGCGAATTTGCACCCAATACTGAATTGTATTACAACGATTTTAATGCATGGCGTCCCACCAAAAGAGACGGCATTGTGCGGATGATTAAGATGCTGCAGAAGGAAGGCATCCGCATAGATGGAGTAGGTATACAGGGGCATTGGGGACTTAATTATCCGAAGACAACTTATATTGAAGCGGCCATTGATGCTTATGCTGCCTGCGGGGTAAAAGTAATGATAACAGAGCTGGATGTGGATGTTTTACCGCTAACTAAAGAAGGGCAGATCATTGGCCAGGGAATGAGTGATAAACAATTTCAACTGGAAGAGTTTAAGACATTCTTCGACCCTTATCCAAAAGCATTACCCGATTCCATACAGCAATTGCTGACAAAACGTTATGCGGAACTATTCAGGATTTTTTATGGGAGGAAAGATAAGATCACAAGAGTAACCTTTTGGGGAGTGCATGATGGTATGAGTTGGAAAAACGATTATCCCATCCCGGGCAGAACAAATTATCCTTTATTATGGGATAGGCTCCGGCAGCCAAAGCCAGCCTTCAATGCTGTGCTTAATGTTCCGAATGAAGTTAAATAGGCTTACCGCTACATAACAACCATATGGAATTACTTGTTATATTTTTTGCAATCTGCTTACAGATATTTCTGACGTACAAAAAAGTAAGCCCTTTTTTGTCATTGCTGGTAGTTGCCATACTCTCCGGCCTTTTTCTAGGCATGGAACCTATGCAGATTATTAAATCCTTGGAGAAAGGTGTTGGGAATACATTAGGCGGGCTTGCCCTCATCATTTGCCTGGGAGCAATATTGGGAAAAGTGCTGGAAACCGGTGGCGCCGCTGAAAAGATTTCCATTACACTAATCCATGGGTTTGGAGAAAAAAATGTCCAGTGGGCTGTTCTGCTCACCGGCTTTTTAATTGGTATGCCTTTGTACTATAATGCGGGATTTGTAATATTAGTTCCATTGGTTTTCTCGATAGCAAGCAAGGCGAAACTGCCTTTATTATATGTTGCCATACCTATGGCCGCATCATTATCCACGACGCATTGTTTTTTGCCTCCCCACCCAAGCCCAGTTTTTCTTGTGAATGCTTTTCATGCTGACATGGGAAAGACATTGATCTATGGTCTGATTATCACCATTCCTGTGGTGATCATTGCAGGTCCATTATTAGGGCGTTTGCTGAAACGCATTGAAGTCGATATAAAATCCTTTTTTTTATCCGGGGAGGAAGGTGCGGTTAAACAATTACCGGCAGCATTTCCAAGTTTTCTAATCGGTTTATTACCCGTTATCTTAATAACACTTGCCGTGATCGCAGGCAGCTTCATGGCCGATAATGGCTTAAGAAAAATAATACTATTTGTAGGTGATCCCACGATAGCTCTTTTATTGTCCGTTTTTCTCGCTATCTGGTACTTTGGTATAAGAGCGGGTAAATCCATGGAGACCACAATGAAATGGCTAAACGATGCCATTTCAGGAATCGCTGTGATCCTGCTGATTATTACCGCCGGTGGTATTTTCAAACAGGTATTGCAGGATAGCGGTACGGATAAATACATTGCATCATTCAGTGAAAAATGGCAAATGCCACCGTTAATTTTCGGCTGGTTGATAACCGCCTTACTAAGAGTTGCTATCGGCTCTGCAACCGTAGCAGGAATTACTGCGGCTGGTGTGGTTACGCCGCTGGTTGCATCAGGGGTTGTATCACCGGAGCTGATGGTGCTGGCGGTAGGTACAGGGAGTGTTTTTGGTTCGCATATAAATGATTCCGGCTTTTGGATGTTTAAAGAATTTTTCAATCTCTCCCTAAAGCAAACGTTTATGTCCTGGACAGTTATGGAAACAACGATTTCAATTATAGGATTGCTTGGAGTCCTTCTTTTAAATGTTATACTTTAAGAATATTTTTAGGCAGAAAACCAAATTGACCGGAATCCGAATTAAGAAATCAGCAACTGCGCTTTATAAATCCCTGGTAATTTGTTCCGTAATATTAAATCCGGGTAAAAATTAGAGGGTGTGTTAAGAGCGGGCATATTTAAACTCAGGTTTTTAAATTGTGCGGGCAAAATAATTGATCAAATATTCAAGGATATCGAATGACAAACAATAAAATAAAACACAAAGATTAAAGAAATAAAATATGAAAATGAAAGTATTTGCTATCGCCATAACAATTGTCAGCAATACCTGTATAGCACAGACCGTAGTAGAGGATTTTAAGCCTTCTTCCTTTAACCAGCCGTTTCAGCAATATCCACAGGTAAATTCCCAGGGGTATGCGAGGTTTAGAATTCTTGCGCCAAATGCTGATAGTGTTCGCGTAAGCCTTGGCCTTGGTGGCCAGGGAGGAACAAAACTAATCAAGGCGGATAGTGGTTATTTTATTGGCACTACCGCAGGGCCAATGGATGAAGGATTTCACTACTATCGCATTAACGTAGACGGCGCAACCTTTAATGATCCCGGAACAGGAAATTTTTATGGCTCACAACGTTGGGAGAGCGGTATCGAAATACCCGCGAAAGACCAGGATTTTTATGCGCTTAAAGATGTTCCACACGGGAATATGCAACAAATATTATTTCCTTCAAAAAGTACAAACACATCACGGGTTGCATTTGTTTACACTCCCCCGGGTTACGAAAAGGGCAAAACCAGGTATCCGGTGTTGTACCTGCAACATGGTTGGGGTGAAAATGAGACTTCATGGGGTATTCAAGGCCGTGCTAACCTGATTATGGATAATATGATCGCAGATGGTAGAATAAAACCTTTTATCGTTGTAATGACTTACGGTATGACTAATACTGGTGGCAGACCGGGCGGTCGTCCTCGTCCTGCTGTAAATTCTGGTAGTCCTGTCAATAATCCTGCTGGCCCTGCTGGTGGCGGCACGGTCAACATCGCTGCCAACAATGGTTTCCAGGTTGTGTTGGTTGATGAGTTAGTACCATATGTTGATGGGCATTTCCGTACTATTGCTAAGAGAGATGGACGGGCAATGGCGGGTCTTTCCATGGGAGCTGCTGAAACAAGAGGTATAACATTGGCTAAACCAGAAGTTTTTGGTTACTGGGGATTATTAAGTGGTGGTAACTATACGCCGGCAGAATTAGAAAGTAAAATGAAACCGAAGTTTATATTTATAAGCTATGGTAGTAAAGAAACCCGTGGTGCTGAGGCGCTTCCAAAAGTGGAATTTGATTTAAAAGCAGCCGGCTATAAAGTTGCTACATACGTTTCTCCAGGTACAGCACATGAGTTTCAAACATGGCGTCGGAGCCTTTATCAAATGGCACCGCTTCTATTTAAATAATGAAACGCAAGTGCAAAAAAAAGTCAACATGAAAAAATTACTATTTGCCCTCGCAAATGTATTGCTGGTAAATACATCTGTCTATTCGCAGAAGGCGCTAAAGGCCGGACAAACGGGTTTTGACGTACAGCGTGCTAGTATCGCCCATGGAAAAATTGATACAATCACATATAAATCTAAAACAGTTGGTACACTTCGACGCTCCTTGGTGTATACTCCGCCGGGGTATTCAAAAAAGAATAAATATCCTGTACTATACCTTTTGCACGGCATTGGCGGCGATGAAAAAGAATGGTTGAATGGCGGAAAGCCACAGGTAATTTTAGATAATCTGTATGCAGAAGGTAAGATTGAACCTATGATTGTGGTATTGCCCAATGGAAGGGCGATGAAAGATGACAGGGCAGGCGGAAATAGTATGGCAGCCGATAAAGTGGCCGCATTTGCAACTTTTGAAAAAGATTTGTTGAACGACCTTATTCCGTTTATTGAAAAGAAGTATGCTGTTTTTACTGACAGAGAACACCGTGCTATTGCAGGCTTATCAATGGGCGGCGGGCAGTCATTGAATTTTGGCCTGGGCAACCTCGATAAATTTGCCTGGATTGGAGGATTCTCTTCTGCACCTAATACAAAACTGCCTGCTGAATTGATCCCCGATGTGCGGGCCGCTAAAGAGAAACTAAAGCTGTTATTTATTTCCTGCGGCGCAAGCGATGGCCTTATCAGTTTCAGCAAAAGAACACATGATTACCTTCAGCAAAATGAGATACCTCACATTTATTTTATTGAACCGGGTGTGCATGACTTTAAAGTGTGGAAGAATGGATTATACATGTTTTCACAATTATTATTTAAACCTGTTGATACATCTACCTTTTCAAAATACCCCGTTGCCGGTGCGCCTGCATCAACGAACATCCGCAATGCGCCTTATCCCCAGGTCTTGCCCGATAGCCGTGTGATCTTTAACATAAAAGCGCCTGACGCAAAAAAGGTACAGGTAGACTTAGGCAGGAAATACGACCTGGTAAAAGATTCAGACGGCTATTGGAAAACAACCACGGATTCCATCAGCGAAGGTTTTCATTACTATTCTTTGTTGATAGACGGCGTTGCTGTGGCAGATCCAGCAAGCGAAACATTTTATGGAATGGGCCGAATGGCAAGCGGAATTGAAATTCCATTTTCCGGCGGTGGATACTATGCAGCCAGGAATGTTCCGCATGGTGAC
>JAKFCK010000038.1:0-2638 GCA_036676685.1 Chitinophagaceae bacterium
TTACCTTTACTGATCAATCGTCTCACCCTATCCGTGAGTATCTCTGCACCGGCACCGGGCAGGCTATCCATGCCCGCTTCTTTCAGGGCCATTAGTACTTCCCGGTGTGTACTTTTTTCCAGCTTGGTGATATGTGCCACTTCCGGCGGCCCTAGCGTGTGCAGTTTGATATCGGGATAAAGGCTTTTGAGTTCCCTGAATAAATTTACATAGAAGGAAAGCCCGAGATCAGGGTGATGGCCGCCTTGCAGCAACAACTGGTCCCCACCAAACTTAATAGTCTCTTCTATCTTTTGCTTATAGGTGGCTATATCAGTGATGTAAGCATCGGCATGCCCGGGGATGCGATAAAAATTACAAAATTTACAGTTAGCAATACACACATTTGTGGTATTTACATTACGGTCTATCTGCCAGGTGACCTTTCCATGGGGCACCTGTTTTTTTCGCAGTTCGTCGGCAACGTACATCAGGTCTGCTAGTGCAGCGTTTTCAAACAAATAAACGCCTTCTTCTACAGACAAGAACTCAAAGGCGAGGGCCTTGCTCAATAGTTGGTTTATATCCATCTTCGGTTTTAAAAAAATTACAGCCGTAAAATCACTTTTGCAGCCATTTAAATAAGAAAGAACAAAATTACATCCATTAGGTTGTATATTTCGATTTCGATATGCAAGTGAAGAAAATCATCCTGCTGTTTTTTATTTTACCCCTGGCCGGTTATGGCCAGGAAATTATTTCACCGCCGCCATCCACCTTTATCACCCGGTTCCCTTTTAAACAATACAATGGAGGGGTAATGGTGATCAAAGCCTGTTTCGAAGATATTAAAGATAGCCTTAATTTCATCCTGGATACCGGCAGCGGCGGCATTTCACTGGACAGCAGTACCTGTGCTGAATTTAACATTCTCAGTCGTCAGTCGGACACAACCATTACAGGGATCGGGGGAAAAAAAAAGGTAAATTTTGTATTCGCGAAAACCCTCAGTTTCCCGGGGCTGGATGTGAAAGGCCTCAATTTTCATATCAATGATTATTCTGTGCTTACCAGCGTGTACGGGGAAAAGGTAGATGGGATCATCGGGTACAGTTTTTTCAGCCGTTACCTGGTAAAAATAAATTTCGATAGCCTTTATATTGAAGTTTTCACACCGGGTAAAATGAAATATCCCACCAAAGGTCACCTGCTGAGGCCGGCTTTTACCTCCATCCCCATCCAGTATTTACAGATCCGCGACCGCAAGCGTTTTGAGCATAATTTTTATTTTGACACGGGTGCCGGTCTCTGTTTCCTAATGACCGACCGTTATGCCGCAGACAGTGCAATCCTTTTATCCAAAAGAAAACCATTGGTTACCCAGGCAGAAGGAATGGCGGGCCGCCTGCAGATGCGCCTCACTGTGATACGCGAGCTGAAACTAGGCCCCTATAGATTTTTTAAAGTGCCTACATATCTCTATAAGGATGATTACAATGTTATGTCTTACCCTTTTGCAGGAGGGCTTATTGGCAACGAGTTGCTCAGGCGGTTTAATATGATCATCAACTATGGCCAAAGGGAAATACACCTGCTGCCAAACCGGCATTTTTCTGAACCTTTCGATTATGCTTACACCGGACTTGGGATCTATTATATTGATGGCAAGGTGATGGTAGAAGATGTCATTCCTGGCTCTCCTGCAGAAAAGGCGGGTTTCCGGGTTGGCGACCAGGTCTATAGTATGGGAAATAATTTTTCCCAGAATATCCAGGAATATAAAAATTTATTATTGGTAGCCAACCAGCGATTAAAAGTGATCGTGTTAAGAGAAAACAATCTTTATGAGTTGTTGCTGAAAACCATGAGCATTCTTTGAGCTAAGGTTTTTTATCAAAAAAAATAATCCGCCTCCCCCTCGGTTGGCTTAAATTTGCGCATGATTCGTTTTGAAAAATTTACATTAGATAACGGGCTCAGGGTTTTAGTGCATGAAGATAAAAGCACCCCCATGGCGGTTGTAAATGTATTATATGATGTAGGTGCCCGTGACGAAGACCCGGCAAAAACAGGGTTTGCCCATTTGTTTGAGCACCTCATGTTTGGCGGAAGTATTCACATCCCGGTTTATGATGAACCCCTGCAGGTGGCCGGTGGAGAAAACAATGCTTATACCACCAATGACCTCACCAATTATTACTGCCAGCTGCCCGCCGAAAATATTGAAACGGCCTTTTGGTTGGAGAGCGACCGTATGATAAGCCTTGCGTTTAGTAAAAAAAGCCTGGATGTGCAACGTAAGGTGGTTTCCGAAGAATTTAAAGAACATTATATCAATAAACCTTACGGGGATGTATGGCATAAACTTCGGGAACTGGTGTATACCACGCATCCCTACCGCTGGATGACCATTGGCAAAGAGCTGAAACATATCGAAGACGTGACGCTGAAAGATGTAAAAAAATTTTTCCATAAACATTATAATCCTTCCAATGCTATTTTGGTGGTGGCCGGGAATGTAGATGTAGCCAATGTAAAACTGCTTGCGGAAAAATGGTTTGGGCCTATCCCGGCCGGCAAAAAGTATGACCGTAATCTACCCATAGAGCCGCCGCAGCAAGCCCCGCGTTTCCTGGAAGTAAAAGCCGACGTTCCGCTT
>JAKFCK010000039.1:0-4183 GCA_036676685.1 Chitinophagaceae bacterium
ATACATTCCTCTACAAGTTATCCCTGTTTTTAAAAATCAAATGTTTCAAAATTCACGACATTGCCGGTCGTATAAAGCCATCCAAGAATTCGCCATACATGGACTGCTGCAGGTATGGCGAACTTCCGGCGATTCATTCGTTTTTTACTTTAAGACCCGGTTGGCCCAGGGTATAAAAAATTTAAAATTGGGACCGTCTGTATGACCGCCATCATGCTGCCTCCATGCCAGGTTACCATCCAGCAAACCACTGAGCATCGGTGGCATTTTTTCTTTTAAATAGTCGTTAGAAACGCCGAGGTCTTTTGCACCTAACAATTTAAACACAGTGCCCGCTGCAACCGTTGCCATGTAACTGCCTGTTTGATCCAGCCATTTAGCATCCCCTTTTTCAGGAATACCATAACTGATGAACGTCGGCCGTGGTGCGGCAAGGGCAATCAATTCATGCGAGTCTACGGGCAGATCACATCCTGTCCTCGTCCCGAAGCTGGCTTCCGCTGCGCCGTATTTCATGTAGTTGCCTGCCATCCAGTAAAACCCGCCACCGGTAAGGCTTTCCAAGGCTTCACCAAAGTTGCGCCGGTGCAATGTTGCACCACCTTTGCCCGAGGAACCAATTAATCCTATGGCAAACCGTGGTTCAAAAGCAAGGGTCACCAAGGCTGCTTTACCGTAACGGGATACTCCTTCAATACCCACCCTTGTTGCATCGACTAAGCTATCGGTTTCCAAATAGTCTAATGCCCTGGCTGCACCCCACGACCATGCACGCAATGCTCCCCAATCATCGGGCTTACGGGGTTGCCCTTTATTTACCAGGCCAATGATACCTTTGGTGAGCCCTGCTCCGTTATCTGCCTGGATGCTGTTGGGATCAATTGTGGCATAGCCCCAGCCTGCGGCCAGTAACTGTTCTGTCGGGGATAAGTTTTCTATTGCGGGCAGGTTGAAAAAGTTAGCTGCCGGCAATCTTGTAACCGGGTTGTAAACCGGGTACCGATCAAAAATAACCTTCAATGAAGTGTCCTGTTGAATCATCATTTTTTTGAAAGCAGCATTCAACTTTTCCATTTCAGCCGGGGAAGGCTGCGCTGGCGCCGGGAAGCCGGGCATACCAAACATCATCAATACAGGCACAGGGCCTTTTACATTTGTTGGCAGCACCAGTATCATATTAATGTCCACGTTAATCAAAGGGTATTCGCTGTTATCAACATGCCCCACCAATTGCCTGACAATGGCAGGTGTACGACCAACAAATTCGCGGTCAGTAATGGTTAACTCCCATATAACCTTTGGTGTGGTTTGGGGAATGCGCCCGTATATTTCTGTTTCCAGGTCCTTTACAATCTCCGGGCGGCGTACCTGCCACCAAACATTCGGGCTTGTTACTTTTTTACCGGCTTTTGTCGTTAAAGCATCAGGCAATTGCGGGCAGGGGTTAGCCAATGATTCATCATAGTTGGCGTGATTAGGTGCCGATTCATTTCCACTGGGGCCAGGCCTTAATTTTGTGATGCCTAATTGGCGCAGCATATGGTCACTTGCCTGCTGTGCGGTAAAGGTCACCGGCTTTGGATATTTGCTGCTGTCGATAACCCTTACTTGTGCGATAGCTACATAGGAGTAACTCCAAAACAGCGTAAGCAGAAGATATTTCCATGGCGGCATACAAACGGGGTTTAATGGTTTTTCCTTTTTTTAGTTATCTGTCCGGAATGGGGAAGCAGGTAAACCTTCTTTGTTATACAGGTTGGGATTTACAGGATTGTCTGCCCAGGCATATCTTACATATGCAGGTTTCGGCACTTCGTCGCTCCAGGCAATAATTTTATCCCCTTCAATTTTTGTTTGAGCCCAGGCAAATTTTTTATCGGCACCGGCCACTGCAAATTCTGCGGGTGTTTCTCCATCTTTTGTAATTAACCCCGAACCAATATGATCAAATGATATAATAATCCTGTTACTGTCGGTTATTGATGACCGGTAAACAGGACCGGAGTGAACAACATTTTCCCCGTAACCAATTTTTTGAGCGGCCAATGCCAGTCGTTCGCCCACATCTTTTTTATTATCGGGGTGTATATCGTTCCATTCTCCGAGGTCAATTGCCACTACCATAGCAGTGTTGGGAACGGACAATGATTTGAGTTGTGCTTCCCTTAACTCTGCCCACTGACTTTGGGAAGGCAAATAATTATAATCCATAAAACCCGGGAGCTGCACATATAAAAATGGAGTTTCCGGCCGCTTCCATTTGTTCCGCCAATCCGCAATCATCGCGGGTTGAATTTTTGCATACTCCGCTGCGCGGTTTGTATTTGATTCGCCCTGGTACCAGATAAATCCTTTCACAGCATAATTGGTAACAGGAGCCAACATAGCATTGTATAAGGCTGTTGGCTGATTTTGTGCAGCGATCGCGGTGGCTGCGCCAGGCCCGCTTCGTGGGATATACACTTCACCAACTTTATATTGCCATGTTCCTTTCAGGTCAATCGTATCGTTACCGGCAAATAAGACGTACGGTTTATCCGGCACGAAACCTCCTTTGCCCATGGTATTAGTAACCTTAATTACAAAAATATTTTTACCCGTTGTCAACAGGTTTGCTGGTACGGCATACCGTCTTTGCGGATACTGGTAGCCGGTAGTGCCAACCTGTTTCCCATTGATGTACAAAACATCGGCGTCTATTATTCTTCCTAAAAATACTTTAGCAGGTTTGCCGGTCATGGATGCCGGGATATTTATCTCGCGCCGGTACCATACCACGCCATTAAGATTGTTGATGCCCTGGTCTTCCCAGTACCCTGGCACATTGATAGTAAACCAGCCTTTTGGTAAATAACTTGTTTCAAACCATTTGGGCGTTTCGGTTAAACCCTTATCCTTTAATGGTGAACGGTTCGCATTTGCCCGCAGGGCGCTCCGGGTTAACCCATTCACATAGGCCGTGTCTTTATTTTTCGCAATAGCCGATTGCAACAGGGAAAAATCTTTTAACCCTTCTTCACTTGTCCAGGCTTCGATAGGTGTACCGCCCACACTTGCATTGATAATACCAATGGGCACCTTGTATTTTTCATGGATCCTTTTCGCAAAAAAATAGGCTACGGCAGAAAAAGGTCTTACCGCTTCTCCGACAGCGGGTGTCCAGGCACCTGAAGGCAAATCTTCTTTTGGCCCTTCCATGCTTGTACCCGTAGGGATCCAGAACTGGCGTATTTGCGGGTAATTTGCGGCAGCGATTTCAGCGGCATAGGTTACATCGTGAATATTGAGTTGGTGCACCATATTTGACTGGCCCGCACAAAGCCAGACGTCGCCGATCAATATTTCTTTCAGCAGGATTGAATTTTTGCCGGAAATATTCATCACGTAAGGGCCACCTGCTTTCATAGCAGGCAGTGTGATCATCCACCTGCCGTTTGCAGAAGCTTTTGTATTGTACGTTCTATTGTTAAACTTCAGCTTCACTTTTTCACCATTTGCGGCCCATCCCCAGATCCTTACCGGTTCATCCCTTTGCAATACCATACTATCTCTCAGGATAGCAGGTAATTTCACCTGGCAGTTTGCCGGTAGCGAGCAATAAATCAGCGTCATGAGAAAAAGCAAGACCCGGTTTATCATTTTCAAATTATTATTTTTGAACGTTGGTACGACAATGAGATACTGACAGCAGTACAACATTTCTATTTTGCCATTTATCAATCACTTGTATGGCCTGATCGTCTCTATAGTTCCATCTTCGTTGTATTTCAATTCAGCGAGTTTAACCGACCTTAAATGTGTAATACCTTTTGAAAGGCTACTGTCGTGGTAAAATAAATACCATTTGCCGTTGACTTCGCAAACAGAATGGTGGGAGGTCCAACCCACGACCGGCTCCAGTATTTTCCCCTGGTAGGTGAATGGCCCGTATGGATTGTCACCAATCGCATAACAGATATAATGCGTATCGCCAGTTGAGTAAGAGAAATAATATTTACCGTTGTTTTTATGCATCCATGCCGCTTCAAAGAATCTCCTGCTTGTATCCCCGGCAAACAAAGGCCTACCCTCTTCATCAATGATCACCACATCCCGTGGAGTTTCGGAAAATTGCATCAGATCATCACTCAACCGGGCCACTTTAGCACATAGAGCAGGTTCATGGTCTTTGGGTAAATGCACA
>JAKFCK010000040.1:0-5384 GCA_036676685.1 Chitinophagaceae bacterium
CGATGTTAGATTATATGAGGCTGGTGAGGATAAAATAGATCAATGGGTGAATGGGTCAATGGGTGAATGGGTCAATGGGTGAATGGGGTGGGGTCAATGGGGCAATGGTCATTGAGTCAGTCATTAGGTCAAAGGTCAATGGTCATTAGGTCAATGGTCATTAGGGCAATGGTCAATAGGTCAAAGCGGCAATGGGTTAATATCTCTGATAGACCATCAAACGAACCCCGAAGGGGGAAATTATCATTGGAGAATTCCTAAACAACATAGGATCAATAATATATGGTCACCTCTAACTGTAACCCTTGTTCATAGTTAGGCTTTGTGATAATTTTTTTGTGATATTTTAAATTATCACAAAAAAATTATCACAGTATCCGCGGTGAAATTTTACCCGTTACATTCTCTCTTACATTCATCCCGCCGATCCGCCAAAAAAGGGGCTTTCCCAACCATTCAACACTACATACATATTTATGTGATTGTGCCGGCGCCCGCCCAACCTTAGGTTTGCATTCAAATTATTAATTAAAACATGGAAAACATGCAAACGATCTACCTAAAATCCGCCAGGCTCGCGGGTGTTATTTTTCTTTTTTCGGCAGCGTTTTTAACAGGATGCGAGAAAGATGCCCCTCAAAAACCCGTTCCCACACCGATCCCTACCCCCGTTGCCCAGGTCTTAACACTTCAATTTTCGAATACCGGGATTTCCATTAACGACATCGATTCTGTTGTGGTGCTTGTCCGGGACCATGAAAAGAACATTAAAAAGTGGCAAACGATGGCGAGAGCCACCACTTCTTTCAGCCTCATGCTGCAGGACCTGGTTGCCGGAAATTATACCGCTGAAATGTATGTATATTCAAAACAAAGAGCAGATCTGACAGCAAGGCAGTTTGCCCTCACGACCAATGTGGCTTTACCGCTTCAATATGCTGCGGTGGTCAATGGACCAACAGGAACTTTCACAGATGCCTGGTATCAACGGGCAGTCTTTCGGGAAGCGGGGAACCAGGCAGTAGTGATTGTGGCCATGGATCCCCGGGATTCCTACTACGAGATACGTTTTAACCAGCCTGTAGGAAAAAGGTTACACCTGCAGCGTTATGCCATCGATGTAAATGCGCTGGTGGCCAGTAAATCAACAGACAGGAATATTGGCGGCCTGGTTGGTTTTGGGGAATACAGCGATTTTATCCCATTTGTACAGGCCATGAATGGGAAAAGCTGGACCAAAGGCGTGATCAGCGGCTGGGTGGAGCAGGAGAATGCCGGGGACATTGACTTTGCCTATGAATACTATAATCAGTAAGGCAGAGGCGGATGATTGGCCATGGTCCATGAGCCATCGGGCAACTCCGGGTCGCGAGCTTTTGACATAACGCCATCACTTGCTTTGACTTCCTGTAGTGATGTAATAGAAGTTATATTTTTTTGAGAAGACCTAAATGCAGTGACCCAACGTGCTTCTGCTTGCAGTCGATGCCAGGTGGGACCATGCCGGGAGTCTATGACCCAATGACCAATGACTTAATGGCCTTTAAAAACATCACCGCAGAAACGACCTGTTACTGCCCCGGTGCATCCCTGTCCGTTTTGCCTTTGCGGATGGCTTCATTGGCGTCTTTTTCTGTTTTGGCATCCGGTTTTACTTTAGGTTGGTCGCGTTTTTCTTCGGGTTCGAAACTAAGGTGCACAAACATGGGGAAGTGGTCACTATTCACACGGCCAACACGGTTCATCCTGATCAATTTAAAATGGGAACTGTGAAAGATGTGATCCAGGGGCCAGCGGAATACCGGTATGTCCGCATGAAAAGTATTATAAAAGCCGCGTCCTCTCCGGGGATCAAGGAAGCCACTTACTTCCTGGAAGAGTTCCGTGGTTTCCGACCATGCCACATCATTAAAATCCCCGGCTACAATTACACCGCCTTTTTCTTTGCGGGCTTCGCGGGCTACCATTATAATTTCTGCATCCCGTTCCCTGCTGTCACTGGCTTCTGTAGGCACGGGTGGCCGCGGATGTACAACAAACATCGTTATCCATTCTCCTGAAAGTAATTTCACTTTTGTGCGGATGGAGGGTATATCCGGCTCAACCAGGAAACGCACTTTGGTTTCGGAAAGTGGTAGCCGCGAGTACAGGTGCATTCCGTAGGTATTACTTAGCGGTATCGGTACCCGGTAAGGATACCGGGCATTCAGTGACGCTAAATTTTTTTGCCAGGTACTGTCAGATTCCGTTGTGATCAAAATATCCGGATCATACCTATCTATTTTTTCCAGGACGCTCCGGTATTTTGTATTGGTTTGTAAAACATTACATATCAGCATGCTGATGGCCGTCGTATCTCTTGACTGCCCTTCACTCTGCAATACCTGTTTGTGTCCGAACACAGTATATGGCCATGCCTTATAACCCTGTACAACAATAACAATAAAAAACATCCCGGCAAAAAGGTAGCCCCTTCTACCCCTCTTAAAATAAAAAGCAAAATACCAGGCCAGTGCCGCCACTGCAATGAAGAAAGTCTGCAGCCGGGGATAATCAAAGATCCGTACATACCATTGTTTGGTGGGAATGAACGGGATAAGAGTGGCTGAAAGTGCAATAACGGCCAGTAAACCAAAAATAACAAGGCCAAAAAAATGCAAAAAACGTTTATACATGGCTGAGATCGTCAATTGATTGTGAGCACCCGTTGGCAGGCTAAAACCCAATTGGAGGGTAAATATAGTTATATCGTTTCAAAGGGTCTTTCCCGCTTTTGAAGTTTAGAATAAGGTATCTGGGGTTGGTGTATATTTTTGTTGGTGAGTCCTTATTTACCTGGCAGCTTTATTAAACCAGGGAATATCATGGCTAACTGCTTGCGTTCTAAGAAATATTTTTGTATTATTATTAATGGAATGTGGAGACCAGCGACCACTTAAAAAACGGGGCAGATCCCGAAAAGCCACATGAGTAGGGAGATAATTTCGAAAGCAAAAAAAATGATCACTGCAATTATCCAGCATGAAGTCAAAGACTTCGCGGAATGGAAAAAAATTTTCGATGCAGATCAGCCCAATGTTGAAAAAGCCGGAGCCAGGCTTCTTGGGCTCTATACCTCGGTTAAAAATCCCAATGATATTACGATGATTTATGAGGCTCCCAATGCGGAACTTTATGACAGCCTAATGAGTGACCCCGAACGGCAGGAAGCTATACAAAAAGCGGGGGTCATTGGTGTTCCCGTTGCAACTTTCCTAAACAAAGTTTAATACAAAATATTGGGTTGATAACCGGGAAAACAATCGATCGCCAGTAACTGGCACAGGGTCCGCGACTCCTGTAACCCGCAATCGACACTGCCTGGCACTGCCATCTTTATTAAAGATCCGCACATTAATGACAAAAAGAATCCCAAACTTTCGTTTGGGATCCCCCGATTATTTATTGAATATATGATGTTCTTGGGCCACCCGGAGCAAACACTGCCAGCGACCTCGACTGTTGGCCCTTGGTAAACATATACATGCACCGGTCATAGGTGTAATCCATGTAGTTCATAGACATATCACCGGCATTGTTGCAACTGATGGAAGGAAATTCCGGGCACCGGTAATTTTCATCTGCCTGGTTAGGCGTATCATCCACCAGGTCGGACCCCGCACACGATCCGCCATCATCACCCCAGATATGCCTTAAATTCATCCAGTGGCCCACTTCGTGGGTGGCTGTTCTACCCAGGTCGTAATTATTGATATATGTTCCGGCGGGGTATTTATCCCTGCTGCCGAAGGCGCTGTACAATACCACCACACCATCTACTGAAGGTGGAGCAGTAGCGGGGAAATAGGCATAACCCAGTAAATTCTGGCCAAGATTACAAACCCACATATTCAGTTTGTGTTCGGGATCGGTTGCATCAATGCCACCACCTGCGGCACTCTTCATACCATCCACCGGCGCCCATTGTTTGCGGTTGGACTGCCTGCGGACGACTGAGCTTAGCACAAAACGAATACCCACATCCCCTACTACTGACTTATAAATAGAGGGAACGCCTCTCACATCCCTGTTTGCTTTATTAAAATCTTCATTTAATACATCGATCTGCGATTGGATCTGGCCGTCTGAAATATTCTCGGCAGCCGTATTATAAATGACATTCACCACAACGGGTATCGTGAAACTGGCAGGTGCGAGGTTGTCAACGGTCCCGTCGGCAATCACATTCCTGGTAAATGTTTCCAATTGTTCCCTTCGGGATCTGAGCGATGGATCAGCCGCAAGTTGTGCAGCAAGGATGTCGGCGGAAGCACAGGTCCGGTTAACGATCTCCGAAAGGGCGGCATCATCTGCAGTAGACATATCCGGTACATTTGTTTTAGTGCAGCTGAGGGCAATAACCAATAACAACAGGGGCATAAGAATATTTTTTTTCATACCTAAGTTTTTATGAGGTGATTAAAATAGTGCCGGGAAGTTTTATCGGGTAGGTTAAATTAAAAAAAATACCGGGCTGTTGCAAATAATATTCAATTTTAATGGGGCCGTAATTCGGTAGAGATGGTGTGAAAAGTGAATGGTGAATAGTGAATGGTGAATGGTGAATAGTGAATGGTGAATAGTGAATGGTGAGTAGTGAATGGTGAAAAATCCGAAGCCTTAAGCATAACCGGAAATTTATGATCTCAGGCAAGTCAAACAAACTATGTCTCTTTTGGGCAATGAACCATCCCCCACCGCATCCCATGAACTATCAACTATGAACCATGAACTATTCATCATTATCAACCTGTTGTATCTAAAAAGGCCCACGTAGCCCCCAAAAACATCCCATCTCGCAAATCCTGTTTCTACTTTTTAGTAGAAACTGGTACTACCTTTGTGAATATTCCTCCAGGCGATTAATTCTAAAATTCTTCTTATGAATGACGGCCTAAGTACAATAGAAAAACGCGTGCTCAGCGATTACAAGTATGGCTTTGTAACCGACATTGAAACTGATGAGGCACCCCGCGGATTAAGCGAGGATACGGTCCGTTTTATATCTGCTAAAAAGAACGAACCGGAATGGATGCTCGACTGGCGGCTAAAAGCTTTCCGCCATTGGGTGGGCCTTGCAGGAGAAGAACCTACCTGGGCTAATATAAAATACCCCGCAATTGATTACCAGGATATTATTTATTATTCCGCCCCGAAGTCAAAAAATAACGCAACAAGCCTGGATGAAATCGACCCGGAACTCAGGCGGACTTTTGAGAAGCTGGGCATCTCGCTGGACGAACAAAAACGTCTATCCGGCATAGCCGTAGATGCCGTGATCGACAGCGTTTCCATTGGCACCAGCTTTAAAGAACAATTGGCGGAGCAAGGCATTATTTTCTGCT
>JAKFCK010000041.1:0-18287 GCA_036676685.1 Chitinophagaceae bacterium
TACATCGACAGTATCGATTACACATTGCCTACTTCACTTGCCAACGGGAGCAAAATAACATTTGTGTGGGCAGTATTATCCGGCGGCGTTACCACTTACGATACCATTACAAAATTCTATAACCCGCTTACTCTTTTTTATGATGATATGGAAGGCAACTTTAGTACGAACTGGGAGGCTACCACTAATGGTGGCAGTGCCTGGTCTTTTAGCAATGCCATGGCCTATGAGGGCAGTAAGTCATTAACGGAATCCGGTTCGGGGTTTTATTCAACAAGCAGCACGCGTACTACAACATATAAAAATACTTTTAACCTGCTTGATGCTACCAGTGCATACCTTAGTTTCTGGGTAAAACACCGATCAGAAAATTTCAGGGATAAGCTACAGGTGCAGGTATCAACTGATGGCAGTGCCTGGACGGCGATTGCAAATAAATATACCATTGCCGAAGCTAACACCACCAATGGCGGCACACTCGGTGGGCAGCCTGCGCTTACGGGTATCCGGGATTTCTGGACCAATATGACATTTGACCTCGATGCATATAAGGGGTACCCCGAAGTATACCTTCGTTTTCATTTCACCTCTGACGGTGATGGTAGTAGTTTTGCATTTGAAAGAGATGAGGGATTTAACATCGATAACCTGAAAATTATAAAAACCACGAACGCGGTAGTGTTGCCGTTAAAGTTTGTAAATTTCTACGGAAGGTTATTGTCCAATAAAACAGTGCAACTGGATTGGGAAGCTTATGTGGATGATGAACATAGTTACTTTGAAGTAGAAAGAGCCAGTGATGCAATCAGTAATTTTATTTCCATTGATAAAATTGCAGGATTGCCTCCTTATAAATCGGTTGACTATTCGCCCGAAAAAGGGAATAATTATTACCGTATTAAACAGGTGGAAAAAAACGGAACGGTATCATACAGCAACACGATCAAAATTACCGTCCTGGACCAGTTGATCACCAGCATTTTTCCAAACCCGGTTAAAAAGCAGCTTTCGGTAAAGATCATAAACAACAGCGCGAAGGAAAATTGCTCATTGCAAATAACGGATGTGGCGGGCAGAATCCTGTACACTCAAAAGACAACGCTGGAGCCGGGGACGAATGAAGTGAGGATCGACGTTGAACGCCATTCGCCGCAATTGTATTTCCTGAAAATAGTCAACAGCAAAAACCAGGTTGTTTTATCTGAGCAGTTCTTAAAACAGTAAAAAATTTCCGGGATGAAAACTATAAATCTCCTTTTTTAAAAGGGGATTTTTTTTATGGGACATATATAAAATAACACTGCTGAGCCATTCTGCGTATTTTTGCCCGGATGTATAAACTCAAAAAATCTCTTGGCCAGCATTTTTTAAAAGATGAACTGATCATTGACAGGATCATCGCTGAACTTAACGAACAAAACTTTACCCGTTTGCTGGAGGTAGGACCCGGAGGCGGGGCGCTCACCAAAGCGCTGATAAAAATTGAAGGCATCGATTTTAAAGCTGTGGAACTGGATGACGAAAAGGTAATTTCATTGCAGAACAAATACCCGGCTCTGCGAGATAAGCTCATCCACCGGGATTTCCTGGAGATCGATCAGCCTTTTGACGGGCCATTCGGGGTCATCGGTAATTTTCCGTATAATATTTCTACCCAGATATTATTTAAAATTTTATACTGTAAGGATAATGTGCCCTTTGTGATCGGCATGTTTCAGAAGGAGGTGGCCGAAAGGGCAGCGGCAGTGCCTGGCAGTAAAATTTATGGTGTGCTCAGCGCGCTGATACAACCTTATTATGCAATAGAATATCTTTTTGATGTGCCACCTCAAAGTTTTACACCCCCTCCAAAAGTAATGAGCGGAGTGATTCGCTTAACCCGCAAGCCAACAATGCTGGACGTGAAAAGTGAAAGGGCTTACTGGGTGTTGGTGAAAACAGCGTTTAATCAACGGCGAAAAACTATGAGGAATGCAGTGAAAAGTTTATTTGCACCGGAGACTTTACAGGACGAGATCTTTAATAAGCGGGCTGAAGTATTAAGTATTGAGGACTTTGCAGCCCTTACACATAGGATGATATGAGAACGAGGTTAAACAGGTTGCCGGTATGGTTATGCTGCATTTGTATGGCCGCGCTCTTGTTGACAGGTTGTTACACCCCGAGATATGTGTATAGTCCTTCTGCCCATAACGTACCCTTACTTACTAAAAAAGGGGATAGTAAACTTGGTATCAACTATTCTTCCAATTTGCCGGGAACCAAAACAATTGATGACCAGGTTTTTCGCGGCCGCAGCAATGGCCTGGATTTCCACAGCGCCTATGCCATCAATAAAAAGTTTGCACTGCAGGTAAATCATTTTTCCCGGGCGGAAAAAAACGGCGGCAATTATTCTACCACCCTCGATAGTGCCGTAATTCGTTATCACCGGAGGCTTACCGAAATTGGTGCCGGCTACTACACAAACTTCAACCCGGAAAGTAATTTAATCTTTCAGTTATTTGCCGGAATCGGTTTTGGCAATTTTAATTTTACTGACAACGGCAAAGATGCGAACCAGTTAGCCTACAGCCGCTTTCACCGGGCGGGCATAGCGAAATTTTATATTCAGCCTGCTTTCCAGTACCGGAACAATCAAAAGATTGCAGCGGCTTTATCCTCCCGGTTCAGCGTTATCAATTTCAGCAATATTAAAACGGATTATACGCCACAGGAGCAGGCTAATTTCGAACTTGATCATATCAGTGCTTCACCCGTCGTATTTTGGGAACCCGCTTTTGTCAATACTTTCGGATTTAAAAAGTTACCCGGGTTTTTCCTGGAATACCAGGCAGGGCTTAGCTTGCTGATGAGCCGACGTTTTGTAGACGCGAGGTCATTCAATTTTTCTCTTGGTTTTCATGCCGACCTGCCCCAACTGTTGAAAAAGAAAATACCTCCTACCATAAAGATTGAGGCTGCTTTGTGATCGTACGTGATACGGGAACAGGGTAGGAATAGTATATAAAAAAATGTCCGGCCTTAGAAAAGGCCGGGCTATAACTGTTAAAACTATAGAAACATTTTATTTATCTTTCTTCACATTAAGACTCCTGTTGATGGTGAACCCCAGGGCTACTTTACCGTCACTGGTATTTCTGGATAACTGGTCGATTGCAGAAGCATCGTTTGTATTTCCAACATAGAACTGGAAGAGGTGACCGCCTGTATTGATCTCGATGCCTGCAGAATACAGGTCAGGGGAATAGTTAACGTAATTACCATTCTTATCCAGCAGGTTTTTGTACATATTCAACTGGCGGGCATATTCAAAGGTTAAGTTGAGGTTTGATTTTACTTTATATTTTCCACCTATCCCCATCGAGAATGTCTCATTGCTCATTTTGGAGCCATAAGGAGTGCCGTCTGGAACCAGGTTATGGTGAATCCATGTCGGCATCAACTGTATGGATACTTTTTCTGAGAATTTGCGGGCTATCAGTACCTGGTGCATAAAGGAAAACCTGTTAGCAACAAATTCGGTGTCCGATACTTTCTTAGCAGCGGAAGCACTGGCAAGGGAATAAAAAGTTACAGAAACAGGGATATTGTTTATTCCCGTTTGTTGCCGCAGCAATTTAAACTTGGTCCAGCCCTCAAAATGTCCTCTACCGGTAGCTGCCAGGCCCAGGTTTGCCCATTTTAAGGGAGAGTAATCGAACGACAGGTATGTGTTCGCAATACCACTGTTTAAGCCAAATAAATTTGCTGCGTTTTGACGAAAACGTTGGCCCTTGTTATCCCCAAGATCTTTGTTCCATAGATATCCGAAATGGTGCGATATCATAAATTGTAATTGGCCGGGAGCGACAATTTCCGTCGTTTGCATATTAATGAGCTTGGTTGCATTAAATGTAGCTCTAGTAAATTTCTGTTTGGGCGCTTCAGGTGTTTCTATTTTGGTAGAGTCCTGAGCGATGGCTGGCCCCAGGGAACCCAGGCAAATAACCAGGAGCGAAAATATTTTTTTCATATCAGCTGAATTTATATTTATTAGATTGATTGCGGGTATTGTTTTATTGTGGGGTGCCCTGCGCAAACCATTCGTTAAATAATTTTACTGTGCAGGAGCTCAAACTCAGTCTGCCACCGGGGTGCCCGCTATTACCACTACTGTTCATCATATTTACCAGGGTGCTTTTTTTAGCAATCATTTTATCATAATCCAGGTTCACAGCATTACCGGCATGGCAGGCAGATCCTTTGCAGGATGATGTATAAAGAGGAAGGATCTTTGTATTAAAGGTAACGGCACCAGTTACTGTGCATCCGCCACCATCATCCTGTGCACCTTCCAGGATCCATTGTTTAATGATCTGCACTTCATTGGGTTTGAAATTGATTTCACCCAGGCCGGGATGCACGCCACCATTTACCCATGAATCAAATAAACCTGCCCTTCCCAAAATAGCATCGTAATAGATAGTGTCTCCTTTAGAAAACTGGATCGCTCTCTGAGGCTGGGCATTATTGTGACAGCCACATCCCCCGGCCACCATAATGGGTACTACATCGGACCGGAATGACACCTTTAACGGGGCAAGAATATCCTCTTTATTTTTATAACATGACGGCAATAAATAAATAACCATTGAAGTTATCACAGCTATTATTAAAATACTTTTTTTCATATACCGAAATTTTGAAATGATTATTAGTTATTTGTTATGACCAACCCGGTTTTCCTGTATTTAAAAATACCTGTATTATTAAGTCCGTATTTCCACACCGTTGGTATATTGGGATCAGCAAAATACCAGGCTTTTATCAATGCTATCTCGCTGGCTTTGAGGCCACCGTCCGCATAGGCCATATCACCCTGGTGAGATGAACTGTAAATACCTGTAAAAGGATTGGCAACTAACATCGTAGAATCTACCCTGGAAATTATTGTACTGGCTGCATTCAATGCATTTCCCCTGGCATAATACTGCTTGCCTGTTACCGGGTTGGTATATTGAACAGTTCCGTTACTCCTTACGCTTTTTGGTACGATGATATCGAGCAGGATATCATCATAGGTTTGTAATGGTCCCCTGGTATTCGATACAACTAAAGGTGTTGAAAAAGTTTTGTAAGGCCTGAAGCTTGCATACAGGAGGGTATCTGAATAGAATTTTTTCACACTGTCTTTATAAGCTGTCCAGACCTGGTTGCGCAAAGTCGCATTGCTGAGAAGTGTGTAGGATGTGCCTGCGCCGGTAGTGGGACTGGTATAAAAGTAAGTGCTGGTATCTGCAATGGTCAAAGGCCCAAGTAATCCTTTTTTTGCCCACGCGCCGGTAGCAGTTGCCTGGTTATGACAATTGGCAGATCCACATCCTCTATTAATAAGGTAAACCGCAGCAGGCCTGAAATCATTGATATCCGGCCTTTCTTTAGCGCCATTGGTGATCCAGTTAAATATCAGGGTCTTGTCTGTAAAATTCAGTTCATGATCAGCACTTAAAGGAGGCATCGCTTTATTAAGGTCGTTTGTCGTGATGTATTCCCATAATTTGCTGGAAGCAGGGTTGCCCGGGGTAACATAAGCCATTACCTGGGCATAGGTATCAAACTTGGGCGCTATCATCCCACCATGACAATTTGCTGTGGCGCAAAATTCATTAATGATGGTTTGCACGCTCCTGAACTTCATCACATCATTCACACCAGGGGGAACATCTGCCTTCAAAGCTGTATTGGAATCATAAAACGAGGCGTAAATACTGGAATCAGCAGTGCCTTTAAAGGACCGGTCAAGGCCCCCCATTATTCCATCATCTTTTTTACATTGAAGAAGAGACGCGGATATGATAACGATTCCCAGGAAGAGTGTTATTGCTTTAATGATTGAATACTTTTTCATAAAAAATATTTACAGTATTGAGTGAGTTGCGGGACGACTTTTTAAAATTTTATAATCCAAAAATATATTGGCAAGTGTGACAAACTCATGACATAAATTTTAGCCAAACATGATTTTAATCAGTTTTCGGGTATTTAGATTTTACGGCCACCTTGGTATTATAAATCGCTTATCCGTGACGATTTCATGACAAAAATCATAGGCGGACGTAAGATTTGTCATAACCTGCAACTAGGGCTGATATTACTTTTACTGCAACAAGATTTATGAATACCTGGCATAAAAGCCGAAAAAAAAGTAAACATGGGCGATAATAAAAAACCAACTGACAAATCCCGCCGCTGGTTTCTTACCGGTGGATTGCTTGATCGGGCCAAAAAAAAGGAGATGGTGAAGATGCTTACCGCAGACGGCAAGCTTGTTGAAATTGAAAAGTCTTTATTGGATGCCATTGCTACGCGACAAAGGGCCAGCAACCAGGAAATATACAAGTGGATGGACAACCCCTCTAAAGATAAAAGCTGATTTGATTACTCATTTTTTTAAATTAAAATAATGGCACAGGAAGAAATTTATGACAAGGGCAGGCGCACTTTCCTCAAAACGGCTGCGGTAGCCACCGTGGTTACGGCTGCCTGTGGTAGCGCCCTGTGTTCCTGCTCATCATCAAACAAAGATGTGGCTTCAGGTGGCAAAGTGAGATTATTATCGCCGGAGGGAGAGATAGTAGAAATTGACTCAGCCTACCTAAACCACCAGGAACATATGGCCATTGTGTCTAAACTGGAAGCAAGGGAAGGCATTGCAGGCAAAAAGTTTGTGATGGTAGTGGATCTTTCCCGATGTAAGAATGCACGTAAATGTGTTACAGCATGCCAAAAATGGCACTACCGCCCGGAGGAAACGGAATGGTTGTCCGTAAAACTGATGAAGGATAGTGAAAAAGCAGCTCCCTACTGGTTCCCAAAGCAATGTTTTCATTGCGACAATCCTCCCTGTGTGAAAGTTTGCCCGGTGGATGCAACATTTAAGAGAGATGATGGATTGGTATTAATAGATAATGAAAGATGTATAGGATGCAAATTCTGCATGGCAGCCTGCCCTTATTCTACGAGGGTGTTTAACTGGGATGAACCCGAAATGCCAATTGATATAAGGAACCTGCAATACAATGCTGAAACAGGGTTACCCGCGAAAGTAGGTACCGTAGAAAAATGTGACTTCTGCCCCGACCGTACAAGGGAAGGACTGCTACCTCCATGTGTGGAAGCTTGCCCAAATGGGGTGTTTTACTTTGGTGACGAAAATGAAGACACAGTAAGTAATGGGGATGAAACAGTAAGCTTTAGTCAATTAATAAAAGATCGGGCAGCCTATCGCTTTATGGAAGAACTGGGTACCAAACCAAGAGTCTATTACCTGCCTCCAACAGACAGGCAGTTTCCTGTAGAAAGTGGCTATGATGATCTCTCAGAACCACTTAAAGATCGGTTCAGAGATATAATGGAGAATAAGACTCATTAGAATTCAATAACAGGAGATATCTAATTAATAATGAATACTAATTATTATGGAACTCAATAAATTTCAACAGGAACTTTTTGATAAGCAGCGGCCAGTTATTGAAAACTTTAGTAAAAAAACGTGGGCATGGACGCTGTTTTTTCTTTCCTGGGTTTTGCTGGGAGGATATGCCCTGTATCTGCAGGTAGTAGATGGCCATGTTGTTACAGGTATGAGAGATAATGTGGTATGGGGTCTGTATATTGCTAATTTTATTTTCTTTATCGGCATTAGTTATGCAGGTGCTGTTATTTCCGGAATCCTTCATATCCTCCAGGTAGAATGGCGTAAACCAATAATCCGTATTGCCGAAATGATTGCGGTGATCTCTACTATTATAGGACCGATATTTATATTATTATGTGTAGGAAGGCTGGACAGACTTCATCATCTTTTCTTGTACTCGAGGCTTCAGTCCCCCATTACATGGGATGTATTTGCAATTGGCACCTATCTCACCGGGAGCGTTATTTTCCTTTACCTCGCCTTAATAAAAGACTTTGCTATTTACCGGGACGCTAAGCTAAATATTCCCAAATGGAAACAAAAACTTTATACAATATTAGCAATCGGATACCGGGGTACGCCCAGCCAAAAGAAGCATATAAAAGTTTCCACAAACCTCATGGCAATTATGATCATTCCTCTTGCCATCATTGTTCACTCAGTACTTTCCTGGATTTTTGGGATGACGCTTCGCCCAGGCTGGCATAGTACCATTTTTGGTCCATATTTCGTTCTCGCTGCTATTTATTCCGGAACAGGAGTTCTCATCATGGCTATGTGGGTATACAGAAAAATTTATAAACTAAAAAGCTATCTTACTGATAAACATTTTGTGTATCTCGGGTATATTATGATGGCGCTTGGTGCCGCTTATGGATATTTTACATTTTCAGAATACCTTACAGATTGGTATAGTTCTGAGAAATGGAATAGCGAAGTAATTGAAAAATTATTCAACCCCGCAAAATACGGTTGGTGGTTCCTGTTTGCTAATGTAGCGGGAATACTGCTTCCGATACTGGTAGTCGCTATTCCTAAAACAAGAACACCTAATCTAATAGCTATTGTTTCATTTTTTATGGTAATAGCCTTGTGGGTCAAGCGTTATCTTATAATAGTACCAACCCTTGAGTCTCCTTTATTACCTATGCAAGATACAAGGTTAGAATATGTAAAGTATTCTGCCACCTGGGTTGAATGGGCACTCACTCTTGCCGGTATTGCTTCTTTCTTCTTACTTTTTACCCTGCTCTCAAAACTTGTAACGGTGATACCTATATCGGAATTTGGAAATAAGGGAACAGAAGCAACTCCGGAAATGACAGAACCCGTAAAAAAAACAGAAATGGTATCAGCTTAAAAAATAGTTATGAAACAAGTTTTAAAAATAACAGCGTTTAAAAAAGCTTTTCAACAATTTATTGTAGCTACCGTCTTATGTCTGGCAATACTGTCTCCGGAAAAACTATGGGCTCAGGCAGACAGTACTGAAACCGACAGTACCCAGGCAGAAGAGCCGGCTGTTGAAGAAGAGTCATCTTTAATATCCCCAGCCGTTCTCTTCACCAGTACTCAAAAAGGGGATAATACCATTGATCTTAAGGCGGCATTAAAAGCTAAAGTAAAAGGATCAACAATCAAATTAACATTACTGAAAGTTACATTCCTACAGATAACTGATAGTGCCGAAAAAGTACTTGGTTTTGTAATAACCGATAGAAATGGCGTCGCAGTTTTAAACACAAAAGCCGGGTTGTTACAACCAAATAAAGAAGGTAAACTCCATTTCAAGGCAGTATTTGCAGGTAATAAAGCAATGGAACCTGTTGAGGAGGAAATTACAATAAAAAGAGCCCGACTGGAAATAATCCCGATTAAAGATGATTCTCTTTTAACCGTCCAGGTGAAATTGATAGACCTCCTTGAAGAACAGGAAACGCCTGTTCCGGAAACTTTAATCGGAATATTCGTTAAACGGTTATTTAATCCCCTGAAAGTAGGAGAGGGAACCACCGATGAAACTGGGGCCGCTTCAATAGAGATTCCTAAAAACCTTCCGGGAGATATTCAGGGAAAAATCACCCTATTGGCCAAACTGGATGAAAGTGATTTATATGGAAACATGGAGAGCAGTATAGTTCAACAGTGGGGAATACCTGTTTCTGGCGAACTTCGCGCACTGCCACGGGGGTTATGGGGCAGCGATCCTCCTCAGTGGATGCTTGTAACTTTCATAATTTTAATGACCGTTGTATGGGGCCATTATATCGTTATCATTTATGAATTATTCCGGTTAAGAAAAGAAGAGCCCCGATTATCTGCAAAGGTAATAAAATAGAGGGTTTTAACACTATGGCACATTGTTTATCACCTGGGAATTTATAACTTTATTATTCAAAATAAAATACCTTTTAAACACTATAACATGAAAACATTATCACTGATTTTATTAAGTTGTTCTTTTGTATTATTAATGTCATTTATGGTCAATCAGAACAAGCCATGGCCGGTACCGGAAAAAAACAGTAAAATGGTCAATCCGGTAAAATCCGATGCAGCATCACTTGCTACAGGAAAAGCACTGTATAACCAGCATTGTAAATCATGCCACGGAACAAAAGGAAAAGGCGATGGTACCAAAGCTGCTACCCTGGACACAGAAAGCGGAGATTTTACTAAAGCAAGTTTTCAGTCCCAGAGTGATGGATCTTTATTTTACAAGACCTCTGAAGGACGAAAAGATATGCCTTCATTCAAAAAAAAGATTCCAGATGAAAATGATATGTGGGCCGTTGTAAATTACATGAGGACATTTAAATAAACGAATAGTTTAGATATATCGTTTTGTCATCAGCAAAATGTTCATCTCTTAGCAGGGATGAACATTTTAGTTATAGGATGGTCATGAATTTTTCCTGGCAAAGAAAACTGTATTTTTGCCGGGAAAAATGGTTGTTCACTGATTCGGTTCAAATAATAATTTTGCATGTCATTTACCACACAGAATAAAGTCCGCATTGTTACCGCAGCCGCTCTTTTTGATGGCCACGACGCGGCCATTAATATTATGCGTCGTATACTTCAAAGTAAGGGCGCAGAGATCATCCACCTCGGCCATAACCGCAGCGTTGCAGAAATTGTAGAATGCGCCATTGAAGAAGATGTGCAGGGAATTGCTATCACCAGTTACCAGGGCGGCCATGTGGAATTTTTTAAATACATGAAGGACCTGTTGGATGAAAATGGTTGCGGGCATATAAAGATATTCGGGGGTGGCGGTGGAACCATCCTTCCCAAAGAAATTGAGGAACTGCATGCGTATGGTATCACCCGCATTTATAGTCCCGATGACGGAAGAAAGATGGGTTTGGAAGGGATGATTGAAGACGTCGTGACCTTATGTGATTTTAACCTGAATGGAAATGGTGAGTACCATGCGGCTATGACACTGGGGGAAATAAAAGATGTTAGAAAAATTGCGAGGGAAATAACCAATGCGGAAAATGGTGTGGAGACTAATGGGGACCAATCGCCGCTTACTATGAACAATATCCCGGTTTTAGGCATTACCGGCACAGGTGGAGCAGGCAAGAGCAGTGTAACCGATGAAATAGTTCGGCGTTTTCTCAATTCATATACCAATAAGACCATCGCAGTCATTTCAGTTGATCCCAGTAAGAAAAAAACCGGTGGCGCTTTGCTGGGCGACCGCATCCGCATGAATGCAATTTCTTCCCCGCGAGCTTATATGCGTAGCCTGGCCACCCGCGAAAGCGATGTAGCGCTGAGCCAGTATGTGCAGGAAGCTATTGACATTTGTAAGGCGGCTGCCTTTGATTTTATTATCCTGGAAAGTGCAGGTGTGGGGCAGAGCGATGCATCCATACTGGATTATTGCAACGTGAGTATGTACGTGATGACGCCGGAGTATGGCGCACCTTCGCAGTTGGAAAAAATTAATATGCTGGATTACGCCGATGTGATCTGCCTGAATAAATTCGATAAAGCCGGTGCATTGGATGCTTTGCACGATGTGCGCAAGCAATACAAGCGCAACCATTCCCTGTGGAATGCAAAAGATGAAGAACTACCGGTAGTCGGTACAATAGCCGCGCAGTTCAATGATGTGGGCGTCAATGAACTTTTTGAAAGGCTGATGGAGAAAATTGAAACCAAAACGGGTATTACTTTCAGGGGGCACGTGGAGCACCATGCTCACAAGATGGATACCAGCAACCAGTCCACTATCATACCACCCAAGCGGGTAAGGTATCTTTCTGAGATCGCAGAAACTATTGGAGAATATGATCAGTGGGTGAAAGACCAGGCCACATTAGCCCGGCAGTTGTACCAGCTGAACGGGACTTTGTCCCTGGCAACACTGTCGGTGCCTTCAGCCCCGGCAGCCGTTAATGAGTTGGAAAAAATCAAATTGTTACTAGAGGAAAAACTGCATCCCGAATGTAAAAAATTATTAGATAACTGGTCTGCTACCAAAGAACGCTACGATAAGGAATTTTACGAGTTCACCGTAAGGGACAAGATCATAAAACAACCACTTCGTTACACCAGCCTTTCCGGCACTTCCCTGCCCAAAGTATTATTACCAAAATACAATGACTGGGGTGATATTTTGACCTGGCAGTTGCAGGAAAACGTGCCCGGGGAATTTCCCTACACCGCAGGGGTGTTTCCATTAAAAAGAGAAGGGGAAGATCCCACACGGATGTTCGCCGGCGAGGGCGGTCCCGAACGCACCAACAGGCGCTTTCACTATGTGAGCCTGGGACAGCCTGCAAAACGCCTGAGTACTGCATTTGACAGTGTGACGCTTTATGGAGAAGACCCCGCCTATAGGCCGGATATTTATGGCAAAGTCGGTAACAGTGGTGTGAGTATTGCCACTGTAGACGATGCAAAAAAATTATATAGTGGTTTCGATCTTTGCGATCCCAAGACTTCTGTTAGCATGACCATTAATGGCCCTGCCCCCATCATCCTTGCATTTTTCATGAACGCTGCCATTGATCAGCAATGCGAGAAATATATTATTGAAAATAATTTACGGGAAGATGTCAACCGTCTCATTGAATCGAAGTATAAGACAACGGAACTGCCAAGGTATATCGGTACAGATGGCAATCCTGTGATCCCCGAAAAAGGAAATATCACTGGCGCTTTACCCGGCGAAAGTGATGGCCTCGGTCTTCGCCTGCTCGGGTTGAGTGGAAAAGATGTATTGGCGCCGGAAGTATATGAACAGATCAAGGCCAACGCACTTAAAACTGTGCGGGGCACGGTGCAGGCAGATATCCTCAAGGAAGACCAGGCACAAAATACCTGTATTTTCTCCACCGAGTTTGCATTGAAACTCATGGGCGATGTACAGCAGTATTTCATCGACCAGAAAGTACAGAACTTTTATAGCGTAAGCATCAGTGGATATCATATTGCAGAGGCGGGTGCAAATCCTATCACACAACTGGCGTTTACACTGTCTAATGGCTTTACTTACGTGGAGTATTACCTCAGCCGGGGAATGAACATAGATGATTTTGCCCCGAACCTTTCTTTCTTTTTCAGCAACGGTATGGATCCTGAGTATAGTGTGATCGGCCGTGTAGCCCGCCGTATCTGGGCCAAAGCCATGAAGCATAAATATAAAGCGAACGACCGTAGCCAGAAATTAAAATACCATATTCAAACCAGCGGCAGAAGCCTGCATGCGCAGGAAATTGATTTTAATGATATCCGCACCACATTGCAGGCATTGTATGCTATTTATGACAACTGCAATTCCTTGCACACGAATGCATACGATGAAGCAATTACAACACCTACGGAAGAAAGTGTGCGACGTGCAATGGCGATACAGTTGATCATTAACCGCGAACTGGGTACAGCTAAAAATGAAAATCCTAACCAGGGATCTTTCCTGATAGAAGAATTGACCGACCTCGTGGAGCAGGCTGTACTTACAGAATTCAATCGTATTACAGAACGTGGCGGTGTACTGGGCGCTATGGAGCGTATGTACCAGCGCAATAAGATCCAGGAAGAAAGCCTGTATTACGAAACGCTAAAACATACCGGCGAGTATCCCATCGTGGGCGTAAATACTTTCCTGAGCAAAACCGGCTCTCCCACTATTCTCCCCACTGAAGTGATCCGGAGCACAACGGGCGAAAAAGAGTTCCAGATAACCACCTTGCAGGCTTTTCATTCCCGGCACGCGGAGCAATCCGCGGCTATGCTGCACCGTTTGCAGCAAGTGGCAGTGAATAATGGGAACCTCTTTGAAGAACTCATGGAAACGGTTAAATATTGTTCCCTCGGCCAGATTACCAATGCGCTTTACAGCGTGGGAGGGCAGTACAGGAGGAATATGTGATGAATGCCATTGTCCGGATAAATGAAAATAAAAAGGGTGGGCTTCCATCCTTTTTGTATTCCTATACCCATTTATGTACCTGCTCCATGCTGCATCTCCGCTACAGTAATGTAACATCATGTTTGGAAGGCAACAGTATCAAGATGATTAAACCGCGGGGAGCTTAAAAAAAAATAGCCTGTTGAGGTTTGAGGTAAGGATGGAGTTGTGTACTTTGTCTGATAAACGTTCACCGCAGGCTCTGCTACTGCTAATCCAACCATAATGTATTTACTCATTATTGCAATATTCGTTATTGGATATACTGCCATAGCCTTTGAACATCCTACCGGGATCAACAAAACAGCGAGCGCACTGCTCACCGGCGTGTTGTGCTGGGTGGTTTATATGATGGGAAGCGGGGATAAGGGGCTAGTGTCGCAGGAATTATATGAACACCTTGGGCAGATATCGGGTATCCTTTTTTTCTTGCTGGGTGCCATGACTATCGTAGAATTAATAGATGCGCATGACGGGTTTGATGTCATCACCAGCAGAATTAAGACGAACGATCAGCGCAAACTGCTTTGGATAATCAGTATTATCACTTTTTTTCTTTCTGCAGTTCTCGACAATCTTACTACCACTATTGTGATGATCTCGTTGTTGAGGAAATTGATCAGTGATAAAAAAACGAGAATGTTTTTCGTTAGCATGGTTGTGTTGGCCGCCAATGCCGGTGGAGCCTGGAGCCCTATTGGGGATGTTACTACTACCATGTTGTGGATAGGGGGGCAGGTTACCACAGGTAGCCTTATCCTTCATTTGTTTTTACCCAGTTTGGTTTGCTTGGTGATCCCCTTGATGGTACTCTCTTTTTATATGAAGGGTAAAATTGAAAATCCTATAGTTATTGAAACGGATAAAACGGATAAAACGACTGTTTTTGAAAGAAAATTAATCCTGGCCTTAGGGATCGGGGCGTTGGTATTTGTACCGGTTTTTAAAACGATTACCCACCTGCCCCCCTTTATGGGCATGTTATTCGGCCTTGCTGTTCTTTGGATAGTTACAGAGATCATACATAAAAATAAAAACGAAGAAGACAAGGATATTTTTTCTGTGATGCAGGCATTAAGAAAATCTGATGTGCCCAGTGTGCTGTTTTTCCTGGGGATACTTGTAGCTATTTCTGCCCTGGAGTCCACGCACCTGTTATCCAACCTTGCCCAATACCTGGACAAATCAATTGGCAACATAGATATTATTGTAATATTTATCGGCCTGCTTTCTTCCATTGTAGATAACGTTCCCCTGGTAGCTGCTGGTATGGGTATGTATGACATGCAGACCTACCCAACCGATCATTACTTCTGGTCTTTTCTTGCCTATTGTGCAGGTACGGGGGGCAGTTGTCTTATAATCGGTTCTGCAGCGGGTGTGGCAGCCATGGGCATGGAGAAAATAGATTTTATCTGGTACCTGAAGAAGATCGCGTGGCTTGCTTTACTGGGTTACCTTGCCGGTGCAGCAGTTTTTTTAGCCCAGCATTATGTCCTGAATTTCTAAACATATAAAATAGCTGTTCACATCATTTCAAGGCCATATTAAGAACGTTCACAGCATCCCGGGGAACGATCGGATAATTAAAAATTTCGTAAATTTAGGGATGAAGATCATCTTACTTTCTATTATTCTTTTAGCCATCGCTTTTGCGGGTATTGCTATCAAAATATTAGTAAAGAAAAATGGCAGGTTCTCGGGAACATGCAGCAGCAATAATCCATTGTTGCAGAATGAAGGTGGAAGTTGTGGCATCTGCGGTGCTAAGCCTGAAGAAAAATGTAAATCCTAATCCAATTCCTTTAGTTGTTTTTTTAGACTAGCTGATGTATACGTTTTCCATTGCCCGTTTTCATCATAAATAAAATAGACTTCCAGGTTTAGTTCTTTGTTCTCCTGTAAAAATTGTTTTGATCCTTCCAGGCCCATTACCATAAAAGAGGTGGCATAGGCATCAGCTGTCATACAATTATCAGCGAGTACAGTAGCACTCAGGATATTTTGTTTTGCCGGGTAACCAGTAGAAGGGTTTATGGTATGAGAATATTTCTTACCATTCTCCACATAAAATTTCCGGTAGTTCCCCGACGTTGAAAGCGCCCTGTCTTTCAAAGTGATGATGGCCTCCAGGGGTCTTTCTTCCGTTTGGTTTTCATTCGGCTTGTCTATTCCCACTTTCCAGTCTTCCTGGTACTTTTTCCCTCTGGCCTTCAGTTCTCCGCCCAGCTCTACCAGGTAGTTTGCAATTCCCTTACTTTCCAGGTAACCGGCCATTACATCAACAGAATATCCCTGGGCTATGGCATTAAAATCAAGTTTGATCTGCGGTTTTTCCTTTATTATTTTACGGCCTTGCAGTTTAACCATTTTGTATCCCACGAACCGGAGCAAACTATCGATCATTGCACTATCTACGTTTGCTTTTTTTGTAAAACCAAATCCCCATGCATTCACCAGTGGCCCTACAGTCACATCAAAAACACCGTTCGTTTTTTTTGAAATGTCTACCGATTTATTAAATACTTCTGTAAAATGGTGATCCACTAAAACGCCCGGATAATTCTCATTGATCCGTGAAATAATGGAAACCGGGAGCCAGGTAGACATGGAACTGTCAATAACCTTAAGGATCGAATCAATAGCGGGGTGATGATTTATATTCCCGGGTGATATATAGGAGATATGATACGTAGTACCCTGCGCATTACCTTCCAACTTAACTAATTTTTCCTGGTCAGCCTGGCAGGCTGCAACAACTACAACAGGTAGAATAAAACGTAGAAGAGATCTGATCATTAAAATAAGTTTATCCGCCAAAGTCATCAAAGGCAATATTTTCCGGCGGTACACCCAGATCATCGAGCATTTTAAAAACTGCGGCATTCATCATGGGAGGGCCACAGAGATAATATTCAAGTTCTTCCGGCTCGGGATGGGATTTTAAATAGTTTTCAAAAAGCACGTTATGAATAAAGCCGGTGTAGCCTGTCCAGTTATCCTCCGGTAGTGGTTCTGAAAGCGCAATGTTATATTGGAAATTTGAAAATTCTTTTTCAATATTACGGAAGTCTTCAGTGTAAAAAACTTCTCTTAAGGAACGTCCGCCATACCAGAAAGTTACTTTACGGTCCCTTTCTTTCAACGTGTGAAACAGGTGAAATAAATGGGAACGCAATGGCGCCATTCCCGCACCCCCGCCGATATACACCATTTCTTTTTTAGTGGGTTTAATATGAAACTCACCAAATGGACCCGCTATACTTACTTTGTCTCCTGGCTTTAAAGAAAAAACATACGAAGAACAAATGCCCGGGTTAACCTTCATAAATCCACCGGCCTTTCTGTCGAAAGGGGGAGTGGCCAACCTGATATTTAGCATAATGATATTTCCTTCGGCCGGGTGGTTTGCCATAGAATAAGCCCGGAAAACCGGTTCGGGGTTTTTCATTTTCAGGTCCCAGATATGGAAATTGTCATAATCTTCCCGGAATCTTTCGCCGATGTTGAAGAGATCGGTTTTAAAATCAACCTCGCAAACGGGCACATCTAATTGGATATAACAACCTGGTTCAAATTCGAGGAATTCCCCTTCCGGTAATTTTACCACGAGCTCCTTAATATAGGTGGCCACATTATCATTTGAAACAACTTCACACTCCCATTTTTTAATTCCCATAATTTCCTCGGGAATTTTAATTTCCATATCCTGTTTCACTTTTACCTGGCATCCCAGGCGCCAGTTCGATTGTTGTTGTTTCCTGGTAAAATAAGGGATCTCCGTAGTCAAAATTTCACCTCCGCCAGACAATACCTGGCATTTGCACATTGCGCAGGTGCCGCCACCGCCGCAGGCCGAGGGTAAAAAGATTTTTTTGTTGGCAAGGGTGGTTAGCAAAGTAGACCCGGCTGCTGTTTCAATCTGCTCCTGCCCATTGATGGTTATTGTGACCAGGCCAGCCGGTGTAAGTTTGGATTTTGCATACAGGATAATATACACCAGCAGTAAATTAAAGCCAAGAAAAACGGCTATACTGCTGATAATGGTTGTAGTATCAAAAGCTAAAAATATCATCCCTTTAATGATTAAAGACTTATAATGTTATACCCATAAAACTCATAAATGCAATGGCCATAAGGCCGGTTAAAATAAAAGTGATACCCAGCCCCCGTAAAGGTGCCGGCACATTTGAATACCGGATCCGTTCCCGGATCGCGGATAAAGCCACGATAGCCAGGAACCAGCCAACACCGGAGCCCACTGCAAAAACAGTAGCTTCTCCCAGGGTGGCATATTCCCGTTCCTGCATAAATAATGCTCCTCCGAGAATAGAGCAGTTTACTGCAATCAGCGGTAAGAATATTCCTAACGTTGCATATAATGCAGGGGCATATTTT
>JAKFCK010000042.1:0-10004 GCA_036676685.1 Chitinophagaceae bacterium
TCAAGGGATAAGGAAAGGTTTCAAAGCAATCATTAGGGCTAAAATTTATAGTTCCTCCTCCGAGTGTTGAGCTATATTTCCAAGCCCAATGATCGTAAATAGAAGATTGAAAGAGTGCCAAATCAAAATATTTATCTTTTGAAAGGATGACAACTTTATCCATAAAAACTATCCGAGAAGGGACATAGGTTATATTAACAAATTTTGAAACCCTGGTAATAACTAATACCCTTTCCAAATTTTCAATTGTATTGTAAAGCTCTTTTCGAATACGTAAAAATTGCCACCAAAATTCCGCTCCTCTATCTCCTTTCATTAAAATTCTTTCTGGCTTCACTAATCTGGCCACGATCTCGAAACAATCAGGATATTGTTTTGCTTTTTCCAAAGGCCAATCGAAAAAATTAATAACCCATCTACTTGGGCTTTGTGTTGGACTGTTGTTCAAATCATCTCCATTCAAATAGGGAAAAAGGACATCCTTATTTTTAGAATTCTTATCAATTAAAGCTTGGGCTTCATCTGGCTCTAAAATAAACCCTTTACCTAAAACAATACTTCCCTGAAAGCTTTTTCCTTCATTTTGTTTCAAACGGAAAGGATTGCCAAGATTTTCAGCATCGTCCAAATAAGGCGTAATCTCTTTCACTTGCCGTAAGCCAAGAAAGTAGCTGCCTTTCCATTTCTGTTTTGTAACCGTTACTAAAGCTACTTCAACAGCCGCCTCTCCAGGCCATTTCATACTTTTGACAGCATGATTAATTACACCCCCGTTTCTAACAATAAAATCCAAGCCATCTTCTCTGGCTTTGCCTTGGGCAATTGTATTGGTAGATATTAAAGAAGGTGTAGCGGAAGGAAAGGCGATGGACCTGATGCAGACGGCCCAGATTGAAGGTTTTGACACCAGGGTCATCGGCAGTACAAATGACTACAGCAAAACTGCAGGAAGCACCGTAGCGGTGATCACTTCCGGTATTCCCCGTAAACCAGGGATGACACGGGAAGAACTGATCGGCATCAACTCAGGCATCGTAAAAACAGTAACGAAAAATATCCTGGAACATTCACCGGAGTGCATTATTATTATTATCAGCAACCCGATGGATACCATGACTTACCTGGCGCTTAAATCAAGCGGCTTGCCCAAGCACCGTATTATAGGAATGGGTGGAGTACTGGACAGTGCCCGTTTCCGTTATTTCCTTAGCCAGGCGATGACATGTTCGGCCAATGATCTGCAGGCTACCGTAATCGGCGGGCATGGAGATACAACAATGATCCCGCTTACCAGGCTGGCTACTTACGGTGGCACACCGGTGGCCAGCTACCTGGATGCAGAAGCGCTGAAAAAAGTAGCTGCCGATACCATGGTAGGTGGTGCAACGCTTACCGGGTTGCTTGGCACTTCGGCCTGGTATGCCCCCGGAGCTACAGGCGCCGCGTTAGTGGAAGCCATTGTAAGGGACGAGAAAAAACTGATGCCCTGCTGCGTATCCCTGGAAGGTGAATATGGTCAAACTGATATCTGTATAGGGGTTCCCGTGATCATCGGCCGGAATGGTTGGGAAAAAATTGTGGATTTTAAGCTGAACGAAGAAGAGCAGGCGGCATTCAATAAAAGCGCAGATGCTGTAAGAAATATGAACAGTGTTTTGTCTACACTGGAGATCTGAATATAAATTACACTGCATAAAAAAAGAGCATCAACCGGTGCTCTTTTTTTATGCAGTCACTGATTAACTTACTCCATCAGTGACCATTTCTTTATTGATCTTGGTCACAAGGCCTTGTAACACTTTCCCCGGGCCGCATTCTGTAAACCTGCTGGCTCCATCTGCGATCATCGCCTGCACACATTGGGTCCATTTTACAGGACCGGTTAACTGCGCGATCAGGTTGGCTTTTATTACTGCCGGGTCAGTGATCCCTTTGGCAGCCACGTTCTGGTAAACCGGGCATACCGGGTATTTAAAAACGGTTTGGTCGATGGCTTCCTGTAATTGTTGTTTGGCCGGCATCATAAGCGGGGAATGAAATGCGCCGCCAACCGGCAACACCAGTGCACGTTTGGCACCTGCCGCTTTCATTCTTTCACAGGCTATGTCAATGCCGAGGAGGCTCCCGCTGATCACCAGCTGGCCCGGGCAATTATAATTGGCAGGCACCACAATTTCACCGGTCTCGATAGTAACGTGCTGGCAAATGTCTTCCACTACATCATCGGCAAGATTAAGCACAGCTGCCATTACAGACGGATTTAATTCGCATGCCTGTTGCATGGCTTTTGCCCGCACAGATACTAACTTAAGCGCATCGGAAAAATCCAGGGTTTTGTTGGCCACGAGAGCAGAAAATTCACCCAGAGAATGACCTGCCACCATCGCAGGTTCCGTATTCTCTATATTTAAAAAGGCAGCCACGGAGTGGATAAAAATGGCGGGCTGTGTTACATTGGTTTGTTTCAATGCTTCATCGGTACCGGAAAACATGGTATCAGAGATCCGGAATCCAAGGATATCATTCGCTTCTTCAAAAAGTAGCCTGGTCCTTTCGTTGTTATCGTAAAGTGATTTACCCATCCCGCTGAATTGTGATCCTTGTCCCGGGAATATATAGGCGTGTTTCATGTTGTAAAGTTTAGTGTGCAAATAAAACGAAAAATCCCTAAACAAATAGGGACCCGGGCAGCGGCAGAAATAATGATCAATGCAACTTCGCGCTGATGAGCTTTAAAAACTCGCTCCTGGTTTCGTTTTTTTCAAACTGCCCGAAAAAAGCGGACGTGGTAGTTACTGAATTTTGTTTTTGCACCCCCCTCATCATCATGCACAAATGTGAGGCCTCTATGACCACGGCAACACCATGCGGGTTCAGGGAAGCTTTAATGGCTTCAAGGATCTGCGTGGTAAGCCTTTCCTGTACCTGCAGTCGCCTGCTGTACACATCTACCACGCGGGCAATTTTGCTGAGGCCTGTGATATAACCGTTGGGGATATACGCCACATGAGCCTTTCCATAAAACGGCAACATATGGTGTTCGCACATGCTGTACAGCTCTATATCTTTTACGATCACCATTTCACTTACGTCTTCATGAAAACGTGCGGAATCAAGAATAGCCTTACCGTCCTGGCTATAACCCTGTGTGAGAAATTGCATGGCTTTTGCGATCCTTTCGGGTGTTTTGGCCAGTCCTTCCCGCTCTGCATCTTCCCCTAATAAAGAGATACTTTCTTTGTAATTCTTCATGAGGGCGGTCGTTACCTCTTCATCGTAAGCATCTATCTTTGTATAGGCCATGTGTCGTATTTTAATAAGTATTTTTTTATTCTGCAGGGTATTCCACAAAGTTTCTTTCCGTTTCATACAACCTCACCTGGAGGTATAGTTCCACGGGTATCGCAGGCCTTAGTAACCGGTAGATCACGATGGCTATGTTTTCAGCAGTAGGATTAAGATCCCTGAATTCCACGCAATCCTGGTTCAGGTTCTTATGATCAAATTTCTCCAAAACTTTTTCCCGGATCAGGTCACTCAGCACTTTCAGGTCCATTACATAACCTGTCTGGGGGTCTGGTTCACCTACAAGTTTTACCACCAGGTCGTAATTATGCCCATGAAAGTTGGGGTTATTACATTTGCCAAATACCGCATCATTTTTGGCATTATCCCATGCCGGGTTGAACAACCGGTGGGCTGCATTAAAATGCTCTTTTCTAAATACCGCAACCTTATTAGACATGATTAATCCGTTAACGTGAAGATGAAGTAGTGATCCTGATATTTCTTAAAACAGAAGTGTGCTGTTCATCCAATACCACCATAAAACAACCCAAAGTACAAATTGTTGGGTAGAATAAAATTATTAATTGCCGAAATACTCCACAAAAATGCGGGGTGTTTCGTAAAGTTTCAGGCTATGTAACTGTATTTCTGCGGGTAAATTAGGGGCCAGTTGCTCCCAGATGGCCACCACCAGGTTTTCAATAGAACATAATTTTCCCTTCATAAAAGGAACATCCTCGTTCAGGTTTTTATGATCCAGCTGATCAATGACGAATTCTTTAATAATAATACTCAGCTTTTTTACATCGTACACAAAACCAGTCTCCTTATCCGCATGGCCTTTGATAGTAACGTATAGTTCAAAGTTATGGCCATGCCAGTTCTCATTGGCACATTTACCAAACACTTCCTCATTTTTCTCCCTGCTCCAGTTTGGATTAAAAAGTTTATGAGCTGCATTAAAATGTTCTATCCTTGTTATGTACAGCATCTGCCGGGGCAAAATTTTTTGCAAATGTAAACAGTATTGGCAGAAATGTAAACCCAATGTTCGAAATTTGTGAAATGCAGATCCTGATCGTATCCGCCACGGAAATGGAAATCGCACCGTTGAGGGCGGGTAATGTAGCGGCCAATTTTTTAATTACGGGCGTTGGCGGCCCCGCCTGCATGTTTGCGGTAGCAAAAGCACTCAGCAAAAAGCGTTTTGACCTTGTTATCCAGGCCGGCATTGCAGGTGTTTTTACCCGGGAAATTGCTCTCGGGGAAACAGTCCTGGTGAAAAAAGACATTTTTGCGGACCTTGGAATTTATGAAAACGGCTTGTTCACGCCGTTGTTTGCTACCCAACTTTCCGGGGAAAATACAGCGCCTTACCAGGAAGGCTGGCTCATCAATAATAATGAATTATTAGCCGGCAGCCGGTTGAAAAAAGTGAATGCAGTTACCGTGAATACTGTTGGCGATGATCCCACTGTTGCTGACCGCTATATGGATTTGTACAATGCTGAAATTGAAAGCATGGAAGGCGCGGCTTTCCATTATGCCTGCCTGGTGGAAAAAATTCCTTTTCTCCAGGTGAGGAGCATCAGTAACAGGGTTGGGGAAAGATTAAAATCAGCATGGAAAATTGAAGAGGCGGTCAATAATCTTAATGAAGAATTGTACGAAATACTAAAAACATTTTCTCATTCAACAACCTCACTGAAGTGACATTAACTATAGGGTTTTCACCCTGCCCCAATGATACATTTATTTTCGATGCACTGGTACACCAGAAGATCGATACAGAAGGCATAAGTTTCACGCCGGTATTAGAAGATGTGCAAACCCTGAATCAATGGGCGATAGAAGGCAAATTAGCTATCACAAAACTCAGCTATGGGGTTTTGCCAAAAGTACTGGGTGAATATCAATTGTTGAATAGTGGCAGTGCTTTGGGCCAGGGAGTGGGCCCGCTCCTGGTGACTGACGGCGATGTAGCAGCGAATGTGGAAGATGAAACTATTGCGATCCCCGGCGAAAATACTACTGCCCACCTGCTTTTTACGCTGAAGTATCCGAATGCCAGAAAGAAGATATTTTTAAGGTACGATGCTATTGAAGACTTTGTACTCCGGGGAAGGGGATTGGGTGTGATCATCCACGAAAACCGGTTCACCTATAGTGCAAAGGGCTTGAAGAAAATTGCAGACCTGGGTGATTATTGGGAACAACAAAACAAAGTGCCTATCCCGCTGGGAGGCATCGTTATCAAAACGGCCCTGCCGGCTTTGGTGAAAGAAAAGGTAGACAGGTTGATCCGCAAAAGTGTTGAGTATGCTTTTTCAAATTATCCACAACTAGATCAATATGTGAAGGACCATGCACAGGAAATGAGCGAGGATGTAATGCGTAAGCATATCGATCTTTACGTCAATGATTATTCCATTGACCTGGGGGAGGCCGGCCGAAAAGCGGTGGTTAAACTCCTGGATGTTTATTCCCGGCTTTATGGCACCGCTATCAGTTACGATAACCTGTTTGTAAGTGTTTCCGGGGATTTTAAGGCTGCTGAATAGACCTGCAGGCACCTTTTTCTTGCAAAGTCATGATCTACCATGGGTGCAGGGTAAGTGAGTTCCTGGAATTCGGGCACCCATTTTTTTATATATGTAAATTGAGGATCAAATTTTTTGGTTTGCAGGTAAGGATTAAAGATCCTGAAATAAGGCGCTGCATCACATCCGCTGCCTGCTGCCCATTGCCATCCGCCATTGTTGGAAGCAAGATCAAAGTCCAGTAATTTTTCAGCAAAATAAGCTTCTCCCCATCTCCAGTCAAGCAGAAGGTGTTTACATAAAAATGATGCAACGATCATGCGTACACGATTATGCATAAAACCCGTTGCATTTAACTCCCGCATTCCGGCATCTACAATGGGGTAGCCGGTTTTACCATGGCACCATTTTTCAAAGTCTGCTTCATTATTCAGCCATTGAATTTGATCGTATGCCGGTTTAAAGGATTTTCCTTTACCTACCTGGGGGAAGTTCCAGAGGATCATTTGGTAAAAATCCCGCCAGATCAATTCGTTCAGGTAAACTGCTGAAAGCTCACTGGCTTTTCCTGCCGCCTGCCGGATACTGATGGTGCCAAAACGAAAATGCACACCTAACCGGGATGTGCCATTTATTCCCGGGAAATCCCGGGTGTCGCCGTAATGTTTAAGCAGGTCTGTCTGTAATGTTTTGGAGGGAAAAATTATTTCTTCAGCCGAAAAACCGATTTCCGCCATGGAAGGCACCGGCAAGGGATCCCGGCGCAGGAAATTGTTGAAATATTTTTCTGTGGGATAAGGCTTAAAATGGAAGCCTGTGAGCATACTCTTCCATTTACGGCTATAAGGCGTAAAAACGGTATAGGGTTTCCCGTCATCTTTCAATACTTCATCTTTCTCCAGGATCACATGGTCTTTGAATGAAGTAAATAAAACGTTGTTGTCGGTTAAGATCGCTGAAACCGCGTTGTCCCGCTGCAGCGCATAGGGTTCATAGTCATGGTTGGTAAAAACCTCCCTAACCTGGTATTCTTTAAGAATGTTTCGGAAAATCACGGCTGGTTTACCTTGCCGGATATCCATTGAACTTCCATAACCCACAAGTTCCTGGTGCATTTCCATGAGGGCAGCATGAATAAACGCGACCCTTTTATCGGCCTTGTTTTCCAGCTGGTCCAGGATTTCTGTGTCAAAAATAAAAAGCGGCAGAACCGGTTTTTTGCTTTTTAAGGCATGGTACAAAGCTGCATTGTCTGCCAGGCGAAGGTCCCTTCTAAACCACATAATATTGATCTCCGGCTTTTGCATATACAGTGTTTGCTTATGCTAACAAAACACGGTAGCATTTGTTTTATTTAACAGGGCCAATATTTTTTGTGTTTGTTCAAAACTGTATGTTTTATCGTTTACTGACGCCACCCACCTGATATTGTAGATAGAATTGCTGAGAAAAACTTCATCAGCGCTCAGCAGCATTTCTTCTGTGATGGCTTCTTCTTTTATATTGAACCCCAGTGCCGGTAATGTGTGTAAAAGAAATTGCCGTAGGATGCCGCTGATGCAGCCCTCCTCCAGGGAAGGGGTATAAAGCACTTTGTCTTTAATGATATAAATATTCGCTATGGTACTATCGCATACGCGTCGGTGTTGGTTGAGTATAACGGCATCATTACATTTATTTTTTTTGGCGTACAAAGCTCCCATAAGATAGCAGAGATAATTATTGTGTTTCAGATTGCTGAAAGGGTCACAGGGTTTTAGTGCTTCCCGGTAAATAGTTAACTGCAGGCCATTAACATTTAAACCCGGATCTCTTTGTAAAGGCCAGGATTGAATAATCACATTGGGGTGGTGGTCGGCGGCATCATAGAGCCCGCCGTTTCCCCTTACGGCGGTCAGCCTGATCCTGGCTGTTGAATGGCCATTTTTTTTTAATAGATTCGTTACCTGTTTGTGAATATGGTCTTTGTTAAAAAGCGCGGGCAATTCAAAGCCGAGTTTCTCCAAACCTTTCCAAAGCCTGTGCATGTGTTCTTCAAATAAAATCACCACGCCCTTTTCAAATTTCATTGTTTCAAACAGGCCATCTCCAAATCTTAAGCCGCGGTTATCGGGACCGATAACAGGCGTACCCTCCGGGAGAAGTTTACCATTGTAGTTGAAGTAGATCATGGCGTGAAAATAAAAAATCCCCGCTTTTGCGGGGATTTTAAAATGAGATGGGGGATTACAGTTCTTCTATAATTTTATGTTTTACCGCATACATAATGAGCCCTGCAGTGCTTTTTGCTCCTGTTTTTACCTTCAGCTTGTCGCGGATGGCTTCTACGGTCCGGGGGCTCAATTCTACGATATCAGCAATTTCCTTGGTACTTTTCTCCTCGCACATCAACCGGAGTATGGTTGTTTCCTTATCATTCAGGAAAACTTCCTGGGAGGTCATTTGCGGGGGGGCAGTCACATTACGTTGTTTTAGATTGGTGAGCAGCGCTTTGTTGGTCATCGAATTGAAGTAATATTCCTGGTTGTAGCAGGTTTTTATGGCTTCATAAATGATCTCCACATCGCTTGTTTTTGCCAGGTAACTGTTGGCACCGAGTTCCATTAGTTTGGTGATCATGCTGTTATCTTCCATAAAAGTGAGCATGATGACCTTGGTATGAGGGCTGATCTTTTTTATTTCCGGCAAAGCTGCAATACCATCCATGATCGGCATTTGTATATCCAGGAGGATCACATCTACCGGGATGTTCCGGATAAGGTTAAGTAAATGCATACCGTTATCGGCCTCAGCGATCACTTTTATATCCTTTTTGGCACTGAGAGAGGTTTTTACACCTGCCCGGTATAAGACATGATCATCTGCGATAATTACACTTATGGGTTCTGTAGGGTCCTGTTTCATGATTCAGAGGTGAAATTAATAAATTTTTGGTTAGTAAGATTACCATATTATAACGACGCCTGCAAGGTCAAATTATATCCGAAATGAATAAAGCGTGTAAATACCCTATGATCAGGATGGGGATTTTACGCAAAAATTTCGGTGAATCCACACAATATTGTTTTCACGCAATTATAAGTTGTTCAGGAAAAAAGGTTTAGTCGATTAGCTTGTTTCTCATGCCGTACATAATGAGACCACCAATGGTTTTTGCATTTACCTTGGTTTTCATGTTTTGCCTTATAGTCTCTATTGTCCTTGGGCTAAGGAAGATGACTTTGGAGATCTCCTCGGTGGTTTTATCTTCAGCCAGCAGCTGCAGGATCTTGATCTCCTTTTCGTTAAAAGCGATGGGCGTGTTGTTTCCATAGTGCTGGCGAACGTTTTTCCTTTGCATCAACTTCCCCATCACTGCCTTGTTAACCAGCTCGTTAAAGTAAAAGTCGTCATTCATACAGGTGAGAATGGCTTCGTAGATCTCCTCCGGGTCAGTGGTTTTGGTCAGGTAAGCATTTGCCCCCATCTCCATCATTTTACTGATCATCTGCTGATCATCATACATGGTGAGCACAATGATCTTTATATCTTCGAACTCTTTCCGGATGAGTTGAATACCATTTATGCCGTCGATTTCAGGCATCCTGATATCCATGAGCAGGACGTCGGGTTTTTTGATGGCAATTTTATGCATCATATCCTTCCCGTCTTCTGCTTCCCAAAGCATTTTCAGGTTTAGTTTTCCGGAAAGTGCCATTTTTATCCCGTCTCTAAAGATCTTGTGATCGTCAGCAATGGCGATTTTAATCTGGTTCTCAGCATTCATGGTTTTTGGTATTGGGGGTTAGTCTAAGAGTCGTCAAGTTAACGTTTCATTTGAAATTACCGAAATTTTGGGTATAATTTCCAGCCGGCTCACCTGTTAATAATTTGATTATCATACAACTAAAGAATTTTTACTTAGTAAATTTACTCACCCTAAAGTAAGTATTTTTACGTTACCCCGGGACGGATCTACGATTTTGACAGGTAAAACCTGCAATAATCAAATCGGGCAATAATGCGCTTGTAAAGCCGGGCCACCGTATTTATTTTTGTAGGGTTGATGGTGACCGGTTACAGCATATTGTAAAATATCCCCGATGAAAAAACCAATATCCAATACCAGGCTACCTGTTGTGCCGCTGCCCCAATACGTCAATCAGCATGTTGACAACTATTTTCGCCTGTTTTAAG
>JAKFCK010000043.1:0-11629 GCA_036676685.1 Chitinophagaceae bacterium
TAGACGGTATCACTTCGTTAAAATAAACCGGCTCTTTGATACTGCGTGGAACGGACCCGAGCGCGGCCTGGTGGCTCACATAATTGATTCCTTTACATGCCTGCTGGCAGGTATCTGCATTACGGATATCACCGGTCAACATTTCAAATGCCGGGTACTCTTTTAACCGGGCAAGGTTTGTTTCAAACCCATTGACCATATTATCCAGCACACGAACCTTGGCTGCACCAGACTTCAGCAGGTATTCGGCTAGATGGCTGCCAATAAAACCAGCACCACCTGTCACTAAAAAACTGCTTTGGGATATATCTTTTGTGTGAAACGTCATAATCAATGGTCAATAGTCAATAGTTAATAGTCAATGGTCGATAGACAACAGTCTATTTACAGACTCCAGTAATTCCTGCTGGTGATCTTGTTCCTGTAATTACCTTTCAGGTCTGCAACCAGCGCCATCGGTTTGGTGATAGAAGCAAAATATTCATCGTTCATTTGTTTATAATCATTGTGCGGCACTGTTACGATAACAGCATCATAATCGTTGCTGATCTCTTGTGTGAGCCCAAAACCATACTCGTGCATCAGTTCCCCGCTGTCAGCGTGCGGATCGGTAACATGTACGTTCAATGAAAATGACTGTAGCTCCTTAACCACATCCGCTACTTTACTATTCCGGATGTCACTCACATTTTCTTTGAAAGTCGCCCCCATTACCAAAACTTTCGCATCTTTTACATTCCCGTTATTCTGTATGATATATTGCAATACTTTTTTGGCTACATAACCAGCCATACCGTCGTTGATCACCCGGCCGGCAAGAATCACCTGGCTATCGTAACCTAGTTCTTTCGATTTATGCGTGAGGTAATAGGGATCCACGCCGATGCAATGACCGCCTACCAGTCCCGGCTGAAATTTCAAAAAATTCCATTTTGTACCTGCAGCTTCAAGCACCTCGAAAGTGTTAATGTTCATCCGGTCAAATATGATGGAGAGTTCATTCATCAAAGCAATATTCAGATCCCGCTGGGTATTTTCAATGATCTTTGCAGCTTCAGCTACTTTAATAGAAGATGCACGGTGTACACCCGCTTTCACCACCAGTTCATATACCTGTGCAATAGTATCCAGGCTTTCCGGGCAACAACCACTCACTACTTTGATGATGCTGGTTATCGTATGTTCTTTATCACCGGGGTTGATCCTTTCCGGCGAATAACCGATCTTATAATCTTCAACCATTTTAAGCCCGGAAATTTTTTCTATGATGGGCACACAATCTTCTTCTGTACAACCAGGATATACCGTGCTTTCATAAACCACGTAGTCTCCTTTTTTTATAACCTTACCGATGGTCTCGCTTGCACGTTGTACAGGCACCAGGTCCGGTACATTATGTTCATCTACAGGTGTGGGTACGGCGACGATAAAAAAATTGGCCTGTTTTAACACCTCCAGGTCATTTGTAAACTCGATCTCACATCCGTCAAAGGCACTGCTTTCCAGTTCCTGGCTGGGATCGATTTTGTTCTGCATCATCTTCACGCGATCCGCATTAATGTCAAAGCCGATCACCTCGATCTGTTTCGCAAACTCCAGCGCAATAGGCAGCCCAACATAGCCAAGGCCGATCACCGCCAATTTCTTTTTCTTATTGATTAAATCCTGGTACATCATTATTTTCTAGGTTGTAATTATTGTTTGTTCTCCTGGTTAGTCTGTTTGAAATGAGTCAATAGGGCAATAGGTCAATTAGTCAATAGGTCAATGAGTCAATCGTAAAACTTGTTATTTCTTCCGAAAAATGAAACGACCCTGGTATAGTTAAGTCTTCAATTTTTCCCTATTCACCTATTGACCTATTCACCCATTCACCATTCACAAATCCCGCCTGCTCTGAAATTCCTTCGGCAACTTATTCAATTCCTCCGACGGTAAACTCTTAAAATACTCATAGGTAATTTTGAGTCCTTCTGCCCTGCTTACCGTAGGCTCCCAACCAAGGATATCTTTGGCCCTTGTGATGTCGGGTTGTCTTTGTTTAGGATCATCAACCGGGAGTGGTTTATACACGATAGTTTGTTTGGTTCCCGTAAGTTTAATGATCTCTTCCGCAAAATCCTTCAGGGAGATCTCATCAGGGTTACCCACGTTTACCGGGTAAGCATAATCGCTCATCAGCAGCCGGTAGATACCTTCCACGAGGTCATCGACATAACAAAAACTGCGGGTCTGGCTACCATCACCGAACACCGTTAGATCTTCCCCACGCAAAGCCTGGCCGATGAATGCGGGTAATGCACGGCCGTCATTCAGGCGCATACGCGGACCATAAGTATTAAATATCCTAACGATCCTTGTTTCCACGTTGTGGAAAGTATGGTAAGCCATAGTAATCGCTTCCTGGAATCTTTTTGCTTCATCGTATACGCCACGCGGACCAATCGGGTTCACATTACCCCAGTAATCTTCATTTTGAGGATGCACCTGGGGATCACCATACACTTCGCTCGTACTCGCAACAAGTATACGGGCATTTTTCGCTTTGGCCAGGCCCAGGCAGTTGTGTGTACCGAGTGAACCAACCTTTAAGGTCTGTATCGGAATTTTCAGGTAGTCGATCGGGCTCGCCGGTGAGGCAAAATGCAGGATATAATCCAGCTTCCCGGTCACATGAATAAACTTGGACACATCATGGTGATAAAACTCAAAATTTTTGAGTTTGAAAAGATGTTCAATGTTTTTCAGATCACCGGTAATAAGGTTATCCATTCCTATCACATCGTATCCTTCCTTAATAAAACGGTCGCAAAGATGGGATCCGAGAAAACCTGCGGCACCGGTGATTAGCACGCGACCCCCTGATCCCCTAAAGGGGGAACTTAGATCAGGTATATTATTTGGTTGTTGACTTGTACTCAATTTGAATAATTAAAGGTTATGAATGGATCCGCCATCGAGGTTCCCCCTTTAGGGGGTCAGGGGGTTAATTGCCTTCCTCCCCACGCTTTCATAATGAAAACCCTGTTGTTTCATATACTCCAGGTCGAAAAGATTCCGCCCGTCAAAAATTACCTTGTTATTTAGCATTCCATGAATTTTTTCAAATTCAGGTGTCCTAAATTCGTTCCATTCCGTGGCAATGATGAGTGCATCTGCGTTTACCAAGGCTTCGTATTGGTTCTCGGTGAAATTTATTTTGTCGCCAAGTAACTGTTTTACATTGGGCATAGCTTCTGGATCAAATGCACTTACCGTTGCTCCCTCGGCTAATAAATAGTCGATCATGTATAATGCCGGGGCTTCCCTGATATCGTCTGTATTGGGCTTGAATGCCAGTCCCCATATTGCAAAATGTTTCCCCTGCAGGTTATCCTGGAAATATTTCTTCAGCTTTGGAATAAGGTGAAGCTTTTGCTTTTCATTTACATCCATGACTGCATCGAGTATTTTAAACTCATAAGCCACTTCGTGTGATGATTTGGCCAATGCCTGCACATCCTTTGGAAAACAGCTTCCGCCGTAACCGATACCCGGAAATAAAAATCTTTTGCCGATACGTTCATCACTTCCTATACCCCGGCGAACCATATCCACATCCGCTCCTAATCTTTCGCAAAGCTGGGCTATCTCGTTCATGAAACTAATTTTCACTGCCAGGAAAGCGTTGGCTGCATACTTCGTCAGCTCCGCGGATTTATCGTCCATGAAAATAATAGGATTACCCTGCCGCACAAAAGGCGCATAGAGGTCATTCATCATTTTAATGGCTTTAGGAGAACTCGTGCCTATCACCACCCTATCTGGTTTCATAAAGTCTTCTACGGCTACCCCTTCCCGTAAGAACTCGGGGTTGCTCACCACGTCAAATGCGCCAGCGGTTTCAAGGTTTTCACCGGCCGGCAAAACCTCTGCCGAGCTTTTGATAATGGCCTCGCGCACTTTTTCTGCAGTACCCACGGGTACGGTACTTTTATCTATGATCACTTTGTAATCCGTGGGACTGATCAGCTTTCCCAGGTCTGCAGCCACGCCGAGGATATATTTAAGATCGGCATGGCCATTTTCGCCCGGTGGTGTAGGAAGGGCAAGGAATACAATCGCCGCCTCTTTTACGGCAGCTTCCAGTGAGGTGGTAAAATGGAGGCGGCCTTCCTTCTGGTTCCTTAAAAATAATTTCTCAAGGCCAGGCTCGTAAATAGTGATCTGGCCGCTTTGTAATTTCTCGATCTTGGAAGCATCGATATCCACGCAGGTAACCGTATTGCCGGTTTCTGCAAAACAGGTACCTGTAACTAAGCCTACATACCCGGTACCTACAACTGCTATTTTCATATTAATTTAATGGGTTTTTTGGGGAAACTTATTTTTGGATGAACTCTATGACCTTACTTACAATAAATTGCTGTTGTTCTTCATCCAATTCCGTATGTATAGGGAGGGAGATCACTCTCTCCGTCAACCAGTCTGTAACATCCAGTTTGTAATCACTGCCGCCAAAACTATCAAACATTTTTTGACGGTGCGCGGGTACAGGATAGTAGATCATTGATGGCACCCCATTGTCAGCTAAAAAATGGTGAAGTGCATCCCGGTCCACCCCGTTCAATGTTAACGTGTATTGATGAAAAACGTGTGTGTTGTTCGAAGCCCTGAAAGGCACCACAATTTTTTCATTCCCGGCAAAAGCGGCGTCGTAAAAATGAGCGGCCTTCTGCCGGGCGGCTATATACTCATCAAGGTGTTTCAATTTTATGTCCAGTATTGCAGCCTGTATGGCATCCAGCCGGGAATTACAACCCACCACGTCATGATAGTAACGTTTACTCTGTCCATGTGAGGCGATCATTCTTAATTTGTCAGCAAGCGCATCATCATCCGTAAACATGGCGCCACCATCACCGAATGCGCCCAGGTTTTTGGAAGGATAAAAAGAAGTACAGCCGACATGACCAATACTCCCGGTCTTTTTTTTGCTGCCATCTGCAAACGTGTAAACGTTACCGATAGCCTGGGCATTATCTTCTATTACAAACAGGTTATATGTTTTCGCGATCGCCATTATAGCTTCCATGTCCGCAGCGTGCCCATATAAATGTACAGGCACTATTGCTTTTGTCTTCGGTGTTATGGCTTTTTCAATAGCGGCCGGATCAATACAAAACGTTTTGGGGTCTACTTCTACAAAAATCGGTTTAATGTGCAGGAGAGCCGCCACTTCCACGGTGGCTATATAAGTAAATGATGGCGTGATTACTTCGTCCCCGGGCTGTAAACCAAGTGCCATCATGGCGATCTGTAAAGCATCGGTACCATTGGCGCATGGTATTACGTGTTTGCTGCCGTGGTAAGCCGCCAGGTTGGCCGCAAAATCATTTACCACCTTACCTCCTATGAACTGAGAACTTTCCATTACCGCGATAACGGCAGCATCTACCTCCGGTTTTATCTTTTGATATTGTGTTTTAGTATCCACCATTTGTAAAGGTCTCATTTTAAAATTATTTTAAAGCGGCGCAAAGATAAGATTTGAATCAGGAATGAGGAATTAGGATTTCAGAATTGCTTTAACGGTGAATACCCTCTATTTTTGATTCAAATTAAGCCCGATTTGAGCCTGCTCCTATACAACCTTTTCCTGCTGATCTATACTGCCGCCCTCCGGCTCGCAGCCCTCTGGAATCCAAAAGCAAGACTTTGGGTGAATGGCAGAAAAAACTGGCAAATGCAGGTTTCAGGCCTCCATTCTGCCACTCAAAACCCTGGTCAGCCACAGGACCGGCCGCTCACCCCTCACAACTCACCACTCATATGGATGCATTGCGCCAGCCTGGGAGAATTTGAGCAGGGACGCCCTGTACTCGAAGCAGTAAAAGAACAGTACCCCGGCCACAAAATTGTACTTACTTTTTTTTCCCCCAGTGGTTACGAAGTAAGAAAAAATTATATAGGAGCGGACCTTGTACTGTACCTGCCAATGGATGGTCCCAACAATGCCCGGGAATTTATCGAAGCGATCAGGCCCTCCCTGGTGTTGTGGGTGAAATATGAATATTGGTACTATTACCTGCTGGAATTAAAAAAAAGAGATATCCCGGTATTACTTATCTCCGGGATCTTCCGCGAAAGCCAGCCGTTCTTTAAATGGTATGGCGGCATATGGAAAAAAATTCTTGAAAATTTTGACCAGCTTTTTGTGCAAACCAAAAACTCGGAGATCCTCCTGAACCAGGTGGGGATTCACAAGAATATTACCGTATCCGGGGATACCCGCTTCGACAGGGTGATAACCATCGCCAGCCAATGGGAAAAACTGGCTGAACCCATTGAGCAGTTTTGTGAAGGTCACCAGGTGATCGTTGCAGGAAGCACCTGGGAGGAAGACGAAGAAGAACTCATTCATTACGCTAAAGCATACCCGAAGATCCGGTTTATTTTTGTGCCCCACGAAGTAAGTAAAGCCAGGATCCACGACCTGCAGGAAGAATTCCCGGAAGCTTTATTATATTCAGCATTGATCAACCGGCAATTGTCTACTGTTATTCATTCCAACGTGCTCATTATTGATACCATCGGTATTTTATCCCGTTTGTATAAATATGCTACGATTACTTATGTGGGTGGAGGATTTAACGAAAGTGGCATCCATAATATCCTGGAAGCTGCAGTTTATGGCAAACCAGTAATATTTGGCCCGGAATATGAAAAATTTGCGGAAGCGGTTGGCCTCGTAGAGGCCGGGGGTGCTTATTCAATCGAAAATGCATTGGAACTGGAGGCACTGCTGAATACATTACTAAACGATAATACCGCGCTGGAAAAAAGTGGCAATACCTGCCGGCAATACGTGCAGGAGCACAAAGGCGCGACCGGTAAAATCCTGGATTACATTCAAAGAAAACGCCTCTTGATCAGTTGATCAAACTGTTGCACCACGTGGTTCCTGTCATTCCAGCCTAATTTTAATTTCAATTCTCTTTTGATCCAATATTCAGCTTCAGCATATATCGCGAAGCTGTTGATGGTCTTGATACTGCGCTCATACATGATATCATCACCCCGGAAAAGTTCGTTGATAAATAAAAATTTGTCGTTGATACCGATGGCTTTTTTCAGGTCTTTGATCGGCACTTCCTGCAGGCTGTCGCCAAGTTCGAGTTTGGGTTGTTTCAACTGGTCATTCAGGGAGTCTTTGGTTCCTTTAGAGATGGCCTGGTGAACCTCTGCAGGTTTTTCTTCCGGCAACGGCTGTTGGTGTGTAAGGGTAGGGATATCCTCTATGGGATCAAATAAAAGGGTTGGTTTATGTTGTGCGCCCAAACTGTTTTTTGCCTGTGCATTTTTCTTTATTTCCTCCAGTTCGGCTTCCATCTCCGCTTCATCCACCTGCAGCACTTCCACTGTTTTTTCTGCGGGGTATACGGGAGTAGTCGCCCTGGGTGCCGGGGGCTGGTTTTGCGCAGTTGCAATTTTTACCACAACAGAAGAAGCCGTATCTTTTTTTGGCTGGATGAGTTTCAGGTGCTCCAGTTCAGACTGAAGCATCTCTACAGTGAGCAATAATTGATCTGGTGATGCTTTTTGTGCTAATTGTTCCTGCAGTTTATTACAGAGTGTTTCCACTCGTTCCATATCTCTTATTTAATGTGTATAATACGCGCCAACGCAAGAAAATTTCTTTTGCCCTGTGGGCAGAATCTTTAATCTTTGCACGATCTGCCATAAAGTTACTAACAGTATTTTAAAAAACTTATTTAAATGTTTATTGAGCCAAATCTGAAAGGAGAGCGAAGGGGTTGGATAGAAGTGATTTGCGGTAGTATGTTCAGCGGAAAAACGGAAGAACTTATCAGGCGATTAAAGAGGGTAAAAATTGCTAATTTGTCTGTAGAGATATTTAAACCGGCCATAGATACCAGGTACGACGAGATGAATATTGTAAGCCATGATACCAACATTATTCAAAGTACCCCGGTGGAAAGCTCGCAAACAATTTTACTCCTTGCGCAGGATGTGGATGTAGTGGGCATTGATGAGGCCCAGTTTTTTGATGCTGAAATTGGAAACGTGTGCGAACACCTGGCAATGAAAGGTATACGGGTAATAGTAGCAGGTCTTGATATGGACTACCTCGGTAAACCATTTGGCCAGATGCCGGGGCTCTTAGCCAAAGCGGATTACATTACAAAGTTGCATGCGATCTGTGTTAAATGTGGTAATATCGCCAACATCTCTTACAGGAAAACGGCGCAGGAGGGGCAAGTGTTATTAGGGGAAAAAGATATATATGAGCCAAGGTGCAGGCATTGTGCACAGATCAAAGATTAATACCCATTTACCGTTTATTTCCCGATGCTACAACGTATAACCGCTTTACTGAAAAAAGATATCATGCTGGAATTAAGACAGCAGCATACTTTTTACGGGATATTGTTATACATCGCCTCCACGATCTTTGTTTTACACCTTACTATGCCAGAGAGCCCGGACGCCAATGTATGGAACAGCCTCTTCTGGGTGATACAATTGTTTGTCTGTGTAAATACAGTTGCCAAGAGTTTCCTGCAGGAAAGCCGGGGGCGTATGCTTTATTTCTATTCGATCGCTTCACCCGTTGAATTTATTATCGCCAAACTCTTGTTCAATGTGATCCTGATGATTCTGATGAGTCTCGTCAGCCTTTTATTGTTCTTTACTTTCCTGGACAACCCCGTGTCCAACAGCCTTTGGTTTACCGGCATAGTACTATTGGGAGGAACCAGCATCAGCCTGGTATTTACTTTAATGAGCGCTATTGCTGCAAAGGCACAACAAAATGCAGCACTGATCGCTATCCTGGGATTCCCCGTCATTCTTCCCATCCTGTTATTACTGATGCGGCTAAGCAAAGCGGCATTCGCTGAAATTTTTAAAGAAGGCGCCATACTCCAGCTGTCCGGGCTCATAGGCCTTATGGACCTGCTGGTGATCGTGCTGGCAGTGATACTTTTTCCTTTTTTATGGAAGGATTAACACTGCTACTTTCCCGAAGAATTATTCACCTGCATTATCAACAAAAACGGGCTTGCTAAAACAAAGCTTTAGTTATATTTTTATAGCCGCTCATTGTTTCTTACTGGTATAACAAGTTGTACAAATCATCGTTTTTAAGCCAATAACATGTATATCATCAGGGAAATCTTTCATTTAGAATTTGGCCGCTACCGGGAAGCCAAAATCCTGCTGGATGAAGCCATGCAAAAACATCTCCTGTTGCAACCGCCCGGCAGCCGTATCCTAACCGATTTCACAGGCACCGGTTACCGCCTCATTATAGAGCTACCTTACGCTACACTGGCTGATTATGAAACTGACCTCAAAAAAGAATTAGGCGGAAGCGACTGGCCTGCCTGGTATGAAAAGTTTAAAAGAATTGTTCGCCAGTCGGAAAGGGAAATATTGAAACAAGTGAATTGAACGTATCCAATAAGGTTGGTCAGCAACCGTGAAAACAAATTTGTTCAGGCATTTGATCATTTAAACACTTTCCATTATGTCACAAGCCATTTTAAAAAAAGCAATGCCCTTAACAGGGAGGCATGCGGTTGAATCATATTTTGAAACCCATGATGTTAAATACCTTGCCGAGGATCCTTTGTTCATTAATATGGGCACTGGGGAAGAAATCCACGGTAAAGTTGCCGTGGCTGAAATGCTGCATTTTATCTATCACGTTGCCTTTGACGCAAAAGCTGTGATGAGGAACAAGGTGATTACACATAAAAATGCTGTGCTGGAATTTGTTTTCACAGGCACCCATATCGGTGAGTTTGCAGGTATCCCTGCTACCAACCGGCATGTAGAGGTACCCTGCACAGTTTTTTATGACCTGGAAAACGGCTTTATAAAAACAGCAAGGATTTACATGATGCTGAATGTACTTAAGCAGCAGATCAGCTGATACGGTAAGCGGCATCTATTCGGGCAGGTGCGCGATAAGTTCCACTTCCAGCCGGGCGTCGTGCATGAATAATCGGCTGACCTGCACCCAGGTGGCAGCAGGAAAGTCTCCCTTGTAAAAAAACTTGCGGCTTTCGTTGTATTTTTTCATGGCCTCAATATCTGTTGTGTACAGGTTTTCTTTCACCACATGCTGAAAGCCGGCACCATAATGTTCCAGCGTTTTTTGTAATGTGCTATATACTCTCGTAATACCCTCCGGTGTTACGTCCCGGGCCACCGAACCGGAAATGTATAGGATATTGTTCACTTTAATGGCCTGCGCATACCCTGCACTGGTATCCTGTTTACCGGCGTTATCAAAATGAAATTTTTGTTTTCGTATGGTATTTGTTTGTGCATTTACGTGCACGGCAATGATCATCGCCAAAAAGGGAAGTATTTTTTTCATTCCTCAAAATTTTGCCGGTAAACTACAGCAGAACAACCTGTAGTCAAAGTAATTTTGGATAAATGGCTGGGGCTGTCGAACTTCAAAAACATTTATGCGTTATCTTTAAAAACCCAGCTTTTCCAGGATCTCCAAAAAACTGCTATTGATGAAAAGAAGAAATTTTCTTGCCGGTTCGGCAATCGTTTCCGCCACGGCACTATCCTTTTTAACTTCCTGTGATGCAGGTAAAAAAACTGCAAAAGTTATTGACCCGGTCGCTACAGCAGGAGATGAATTTGAGCTCAATGAAATTACGGTAAGTAGCCTGCAGGAGAAGTTCGCATCGGGAAAGTACTCCTCGGAACAAGTCACCAATCTCTACCTGCAACGCATAGCTGCCATTGATAAAAGCGGCCCGGTTATCAACTCGGTAATTGAACTCAACACGGAGGCGTTAGCAATCGCGAGGTCAATGGATGAAGAACGAAAAGCAGGTAAAGTTCGCGGGCCAATGCATGGCATACCGGTTTTGATAAAAGATAATATTGATACGGGAGATAAAATGCAAACAACTGCCGGTTCCCTCGCAATGCTTGGGCATAAGGCAGCTGCAGATGCATTCATAGTGAAAAAACTAAGGGAGGCAGGTGCTGTATTATTAGGCAAAACGAACCTAAGTGAATGGGCTAATTTCAGGTCGTCAAAATCCTGTTCCGGGTGGAGCAGCCGCGGGGGACAAACCAAAAATCCTTACATCCTGGATCATAACCCATGCGGTTCCAGTTCGGGTTCAGGAGCGGCAGTTGCGGCCAATTTATGTGCCGTGGCTATCGGCACAGAAACAGACGGATCTATAACCTGCCCTGCCGCGGTGAATGGCCTCGTGGGCTTAAAGCCGACTGTGGGGCTGGTGAGCCGAACCGGGATCATTCCCATTTCACATACCCAGGACACTGCAGGGCCTATGGCCAGGACGGTGACAGATGTAGCCCTGCTATTGGGCATCCTTGCGGGTGAAGACACAGCGGATGCCATTACCAGTAATAGTAATGGTAAAACGCAAAAGGATTATACAGCCTTTTTAAATCAAACTGCACTGAAGGGGAAAAGGATAGGTATTGAAAAAAAACCTCCGGGCGACAACCAGTTTATGCACCGGTTGCAAAAGCAGGCCCTGGCCACCCTGGAAAAGTTGGGCGCCACACTTGTGGAAATTGAATATATCGACAAAATAAATCAACTGGGAGACGCGGAATT